>JBBRRF010000006.1:0-16108 GCA_038200885.1 Candidatus Nitrosocosmicus sp. | reverse complement strand
TCAGATGGAACGGGTTCAAAGGTATGTGAATTTACACCCTCGGGTACCAAACCAGTCAGGTTTATCTTGTCTCCGGCTATATTTTTGACAATGTTAGTTATTGGAGATACAGACGTAATGACGTTTAATGTTTTATTGGCTGCATAAACCGAATTTAGATTATTATCAATGCTTGTGGTGACCGCCAGCAAAGACAAAAGTATTGTAAATGTGGCTACAAACATTATTTTGGTGCTATTAAAAAAATTTTCTGACATTCTGAATCATTATAAATGATTTTATTAATTTTTTTAATAGCGAGTTATTGGTTTTGGGCCAAAAAATGCATTTATAGTAGTATAGATGGCCTTCTTTTGTTAGGCCTTTCTGATTCCGCTAAATGAAACATTTAGGACATTTTTTCTTACTATTCTAACTATAGAATAAATTATGTCATGGATATCATAAACAAATGAGCCTAACAACCGGATTAATAAACCATTTTCACCGGGCAATTTTGTACATCCACCAATAGCTTTTTTTGTCCCAGACAAAATTACTAGTATTTCATTTTGTATGATATTTACTTTATCCTTAGGGATTAGAACATAAACATTCCCAAGTATTTCATAATTATTTAATATTCCAAAAGATCGTATACTTTCCACCTTGGGTTCTATTTTTGCTACATCAATCAGTCTTAATTTATCATCTTGATTTACTGACTTGACTTTCATATAGCATATATCGTATTCAAAAGACTCGTTGCTAGCAACTCTACCAGGTGTTAGTATTTCAGAATAAATACAGGTAGCTTCATCGTGAACCTTAATATTTGAAACTTGATAGAATCTAGAATCTCTAAATGGTATTATTTGATCAGGTATATATTCTAAGTAACAAGCTCTATCAACATTCAAATTTATTATTTGAGATCCAAAGTTTTTATTCATCCTGTATATTCTAGTAGCACTTTGGGTAGTAACATGCGATTTAGCTGAATTAGTAAGTGTAATATCAATTCTATACCTATCACCTTGTAAAATGCCTCCAGATGGAGAAATAATATAAACATAAGCCATCTCGGGAAATGTCTCTTCAAGATAAAGGGCACGTTTTATGCACAAAGGAACCTTGTAATATTGGTGTTTTATGGATGTTTTATGACTATTTGGATCATGTTCTAGACCAAGTTGTAAAACACCTAATTTACCTGATTGTCCTACTGCCAATTGTTCCAATGGATTATCATAATTTAAAAATTCATCAGGAATATTTTCGGGAGTACAATAAGAAAGATTATACAAACTCATTGAAATCAATAAGATTAATTGATGGCCACCGATTTAGGAGGTGCATCAAATAACAAGTCCTTTACGATTCGTTCTGTCACGGTTTTAACACCCTGACCGGTTTTGCTGTTAACAAAAACATATGGTCTATCATTTCGAACAATTTTGGCGTCTCGCTCCATGATGCTTAGGTCGGCACCTATGAAAGAGGCGATGTCTATCTTGTTGATTACCAATAAATCAGATGTTTCAATCCCAAGTCCACGTTTTCTTGGATATTTATCCCCTCCAGATACATCGATAATATAAATAAAATAATCTGCCAACGCAGGACTGAACGTGGTTGTAATGTTATCGCCCCCACTTTCAATAATTATCAAATCAAGATCGGGATGTTTGGATTCCATCTCCTCTACAACAGATATATTAATTGAAGGATCTTCTCTCACTGCAGTATGAGGGCAACCTCCGGTAGCAATGCCTATTACTAGATCCTCTGGCATTAGTCCTTTTTCGGTGGCAAGGTTTTTTCTCATTCTATCGGCATCTTCTCTAGAAACAACATCGTTGGAAATAATTCCAACGTTATACCCATCATTCTTTAAAATAGGAACTAATTGTTCGATTAACATGGTTTTTCCTGATCCAACAGGTCCGCCTATGCCTATACGTGGAATTCTTGAAAGTGCCACAAAAAAATAAAGGAAAAAATCAAGTTATAAACATTTTTGAATCCATCTGTTCATGATGCATTTGAATTATATCAAGTTGAGGAATAAATTGCCACATACTGTCAAGAGGTCTATTGATATTTTTTTTCACCGTTGATAGAATCACTGGTTTCATCTCATTTATAAGCATCTGCCCTTCAATATGCTGAAGAATACCCAATCTAAGAGCAGCTCCAATTACACTGACAACAAACCCATATAGCAACATCAAACCAGATCGCTCTTTAGTTATTTTCATAGAATTGCATCCCAAGGCGTATGATAAAGGATAAACCCCCTTTGCATGACCGCTCTTAATATTTTTTGAAAAAAAATCCAAATATTCATCATTATGAATAAATGCAGAAACACATCTTAGGAACTGGATTCCTGATCTTGTTGAGGCCGAACGAGTTTCATCTACCAGCCTCATAAAATAATATGTAGTATCCAATTCTAATAACGACATAAAGTCTTTCTTGTGAATGCAATTATACACGTTACCTATAACACAGCAATCAGTAGGCCCTATTTGCTGTACAAGGTAAGCTTTGATAAAATCCGAAATCTCGCCGTATGTTAGCTTTCTGTTTTTATCATAAAACAATAATTCCAGGCCATTCGAAGTAGTGTACAAACCGGTTGGAAAAAAAGAATCAGATAATTGTAAAAAACTTAAATCCGCAATGGATGGTATTGATTCGATATCCTTATCAGTGTGCATGAATGTCAAATCCCTGATCAGGTTCAAAAATGAGTTGCTCTGAGCGAATTTCTATATAATCTTTTAAATCTGACAACAATCTCAAGAACAGATTTATTTCATCGGGACTTTGAATAGGAAAAATTATATCACGATTTTCGATTTTTAATGGCCTATGTAAGTTTCCAATAGTATGTCCCACTTTTATTGCCACGTTAGTGAGTTCATCATCGTTGGCATGGTCATGGTCATGATGTTTGTGTAAATGGTTTTTAATATTCAAGATAGCCACAAGCTCGGCAGATAATTTTATGACTATCATTTTAGTATCGTCAAGAAAAACTACATCACCATCTCTAAGATGGGTTCTAGAGGGCAAAATAAATCCGATATCAGTTTCTTTGTCTGAAACCTTTCTCATTCTAACCTTCTCGGTCTCAGATCTCTGAATTACTACATTCTCGACGGAATTTTTTTTAACCGACTCTTCATATTTTTGATGTAATTGTGGATCTTTCTTTATGTTTCCTATAACAGTTGTAATGGTTAACATCAGATATCATATAGAGGTCAATCTTATCCATAAAAACAATTTCAAAATTTTAATCTTATTTTCAGCCAAGCTAAGATATTTGTCAAAACTATTTTCTGAGTAAACAGAAATAACTAGAAATTCATGTTTTATTATCTCTACTGACGTTGTTATCAAGACTTTCTAGATTACTTGTGTTGTTTTTTGGATCAAGATTTGGATTTGGATTCCTTATTTTGTTCACAGCGGTTATCATATTTTGTAAATTTTGAGTATAATCATACTTTCCGTAGTGTTTATACTTGCTAGGATCTAATTCGGCAAATACTAGTACTCCATCAGATATTTCAATTTTTGAACCAACCTCAAATTTTTGAGCTACCACACATTGTCTTACCAAGTGATAAGGATAATCAAGATTGAGGTGAGATTTTGGATCTATCAAACCTGAAATCGAAGACAATTTTCCAAATTTGACAATTACATGTCTAATTTGCAAAGGGTCGATGATTAAAATAGAATCATCAATATTAGATTTTTCAGTACAATGTCTAATTTGCAATAGTAATCACCTTTTTGAATCAGCAAGTGCTTGAGGATTGAGGTCGTCTGCAGCTAAATTCTTATCAATCCTTAAAACAGATTTGGCCATTTCGCCTGATGCTTCCAATGCCATTGTTTTTACTAAAACTGGATCTAAAACGCCTTTAGAAACCATATTTACAATTTCACCACTGTCGATATCAACTCCATAGCCATCCGGGGAAGCTTTAGCATTCATTACTTTTTCTAAACCGTTAAATCCGGCATTTGTTAATATTTGTCTCATAATACTTTCGAGTGCAGATGTTACCACTTCTAGGCCTACTTGCTCCAATCCACCGAGTTTGAGTTTTTTAATTTTTTCAATTATATGCAATTCAGCAGCACCACCACCTGGAACTATTCCGTAATTTAATGCAGCTTCTGCAGCATTGATTCCATCAATTGTTGATCTCCATCTCTCTAACGATGTTTCCTTTGTAGAACCTGATATCAGCACAGTGATGATCTTCTTTCCTCTGCCATTTTCCAAATATATTATACCGTTATCCTCGTCCTCGTATATTTTCTCAGAAACACCAAGAATATCTTTATTTTTTAGATCATCTAGTGTTCGCACTGGTTTTGCGCCCGTATATCTTGACAAATATTCTATTTCTTCGTTTGAAATGTGAACCGCAAATAATCCCTTTGATACAAAAAGATCTTCGACTATTTGATCCACTTCAGGTGAAGCTATAAAAAGAGTATTTGCTCCCGTTTCAACTATGGTATCAACAATTTTTTTTGATTTTTCCAAACGATCTTTTTCCATAGTAAGAATATCTTGATATTTGCTATTTTCTTTGATCCATGACTCTTTTACGGGTTTTAAATCCAATCTCAAAATTAGAATTTTCGAATTATCGACTTTACTGGGAAGTTCTGGATCGATTCTTTTTCTTTCCAAAACAATGCCATTAAAAATTTTATCCTCAATATCTACTCTTCTAATAACCTGTACTGCCTTATCAAAATCATATAATCCATTGTAAATGGCATCTTTTCCTATAGTACGTAACGCATTAACTACCAACGTATGCAATACTCGACCATCCAATTTTGATGACAAGCTCGTTTTTACGATTTGATCGAGTTCAGGAGCATCAAGACTGATCTTTATGGCACTTTTTTTTAGCAATTCGCAAGAATGTTTTATACCACTTTCAATGCCTTCAACGACCTTAGTGGGATGCACCGCAAGTTCACGAATTAATCTTTTACCTTCTTTGATCATCTCAGCTGCCAAAATTACAGCCGTTGTTGTTCCATCGCCTACTTTTTGCTCCTGTCTTTCTGCAATTTCTACTATCATTCTCGCGACAGGATGAATTGCTCTCAACGAAAGCAATATGGTAACACCGTCGTTAGATACATGTCTATTCATTGATTGATCGATCAAAAGTTTATCCAGGCCTTTTGGTCCTAGGGTGGTTCTCACCGTTTCAGCTACGGCCATTACCGCGTTTGAATTAGACTCTAAAGCATTGAATTCGATATTTTCAGCAATTGGTTTCCAAACTCCAAAATTTTGTGGTGAAGACATATTTTTTAAGATTAAAGACCAAGAGATAAATGTATCAGAAATAATAAATACGGAATAGAAATTAAAGGAAGGAAGATTTTAGAAGCAAAAAAAGATAGTTAGAAGTGGTTGGGAAGAAACCTTAAGCCATAAAGTATCTCTGTGCCAAAGTTAGTTCCTTTGCTGGATCAACAGTAGCGATCTTCCCGTCAATCTTTACTTCATATGTTTCAGGATCTATCTTAATTTCTGGTGTTTTATCATTCCACATCATATCTTTCTTTCCTATATTTCTACAATTGCTTACAGGCAATACGGTTTTTTCTAATCCCAATTTTTGAGGAACCCCCAGCTCTATTGCTTTTTTGGACATGAAAGTAAAGGATGTTTTCTTTACAGCACGGCCCATAGCACCAAACATTGGTCTATAAAATACTGGCTCAGGTGTTGGTATTGATGCGTTTGGGTCTCCCATTATAGACCAGGCAATAAATCCACCTTTAAAGACCATTTTTGGTTTTGCAGCAAAGAATGGAGTATTATACATAACAATATCAGCATACTTTCCTACTTCAAGTGAGCCAAGGTGATCGGAAACACCTTGAGTAATTGCGCAGTTTATTGTCGTTTTTGCAATATAGCGTTTTGCTCTTAAATTGTCGTTGTCTCCTTCCTCGTCTTTTAATTTTCCTTTCATTTTTTTCATTTTATCAGCTGTCTGCCATGCACGAATCACAACTTCGCCTATCCTACCCATAGCCTGACTGTCTGATGAATACATGCTAAGCACACCTTCATCATGTAATACGTCTTCGGCAGCTATAGTTTCGGCTCTAATCCTAGAATCTGCAAATGCCACATCTTCTGGCACAGCAGGATTAAGATGATGACAAAACATTAGCATATCCAAGTGCTCATCTATGGTATTAACAGTAAATGGTCTTGTAGGATTGGTTGAAGAAGGCAAAACGTTTGGTTCGGAGGCAATAGCCATTATGTCGGGAGCGTGACCACCACCTGCTCCTTCTGTATGATAGGTATGAACGGCTCTTCCATCTATTGCGTTTACCGTGTCCTCCAGATAGCCACATTCATTTATTGAATCAGTATGGATTGCAACTTGCGTATCAGTTAAATCAGCTGCTCGAAGTGATGCATCTAAGACAGCAGGAGTAGTTCCCCAATCTTCATGATCTTTGAGTCCAAGAGCACCGGCTTCAATTTGTTCCATTTGTGTGGCCAGGGATGGATGAGAATCATTACCTTTACCATAGAATCCCCAATTCATAGGGGTATCCTCTACGGCTTCTAGCATTCTGCTAATATTAAATGTACCCGGGGTACAAGTAGTAGCATTGGTACCATCAGCAGGACCAGTGCCTCCGCCTATCATATTACAAATACCGTTGCTAATTGCATCAATGTATTGTTGAGGTGAAATCATGTGAATATGATTATCGAAGTGTCCTGGCGTACATATTGTATGTTCACCGGCAGTTGCCTCGGTGCATGCAGACACTATTAGATTTCTGTCAACGTCATCCATTATCAAAGGATTACCGGCTTTTCCTATGCCTGCTATTTTACCATCTTTAATACCTATATCACCTTTGACTATCCCAATCACAGGATCAAGCACCACAGCATTTGTAATAACAAAATCTAAGGCACCGTTTGCATTAGTAACCCCTGGTGTTTGAGCTAGACCATCTCGAAGTGTTTTACCACCTCCGAAAACACATTCATCACCATGAGATATGAGATCTTTTTCAACCTCGATCATAAGATCGGTATCAGCTAATCGAATTTTATCCCCTTGAGTTGGACCATAAAGATCGGTATATTGTTTTTTAGTTAATTTTAAAACCATTTCCATCCTCTCCTAATTATTATCCATTCCTTTGAAACCAAAGAATTTTGCCTTTTCAAATGCAGATTTTCTTATATTTGATGATTTCATACTGCCCATTGTTAAACCATTCAATCCAAAACAAACTCTTGTTCCACCTAATTCACATAGTTCAACTTCTTTTGTGTCGCCAGGTTCAAATCTTATAGAAGTTCCAGCGGCTAAATTTAGTCTATAACCAAAAGCATCCTTTCTGGGAAAGTCTAGTGCCTTATTAACTTCAAAGAAATGTGTATGCGAACCTATTTGGGATGGCCTATCACCAGTGTTTTTTACCGTGATCTTTATGGTCTTTCTATTCTTATTGCAAATTACATCGCCTTCAGATAAAACATATTCTCCTGGAATCATTATAAGTTAAAACCTCCGCTTAAACTCAATTTAGAAATAATTTTAATTGTCATTTATAATTCACCTATTGAACTGGATCATGAACGGTGACGAGCTTTGTACCGTCTGGAAATGTAGCTTCTGCTTGTACCGTATGTATCATCTCAGGCACTCCCTCCAGAACATCCGCTCGTTTTAAAATATTTCTTGCAGATGACATTAATTCTGCGACTGACTTTCCTTCACGTGCGCCTTCTACAATGTAATTTGCTATATAAGCAATTGACTCCGGATAGTTTAGTTTTATTCCTTTCTTTTTTCTCCCTTCTGCGATTTGGGCTGCCGTCCAAATCATCATTTTTTCAATCTCTCTTGGGGCTAACATCATATTTAATTCACATATAACAAACCTAGTGAGTTATTTTAAAATTCAAAATGATAATCAATATATATGAATAATTACCATTATCAAATGTTTAGTCGATGTCGACTAAATCAGACTCTACTAAATCCGACGTCATTTGTCGGCGATTTTGACAGGTAGGCACATCTTTAACCAATAAAAAGTTTTATCATATGGACCGTTTTTTCCAGTTGGGAGTATAAATTCATATTTTTCTTTCACTGTATGAATGATAAGTACATTTTCTTTTACAGCAGTCCCAAGCATATTAGAAACCAAGGTTTTGATATCATAATAGAACGTTATTTTTTTTATATCTTGGTATTTGATCGAAACTTCGTCAGACGTGTCTGATTCTGATGCTGATGCTGCTTCAGCATCCCCTTCTTTAGAAATAAATGAATCCTTTATTTTAATGTCAGAGTATTCTATTTTCTTAGAGAGAATATAATAAAGATATGGTCCAATTCCAGCAACAAAACCCGGGTCTATCAGTTTTCGTAACTTATTTTTTTTAACCAAGATAATTCTAGTTGGAGTAAATGTAAGAAGATAGTCAATCTTCATAGGCTTGTTTTTAACGTAACCCGAAAGCCTTAACACAATAGGTTCGATATTGCGAGCAAGCATTAAATCATAAACCATCTTAATTTTTTTACTATCTGACATTTTAGAATCAAATTTAATCTTTTTCAGATTTATCTCAAGCTCAGACAATACAATAGTAGGATACAAGGTGTAAAATATTACTTTAATGGAATGATTTTAATGATAATTTAGGATGGTTGAAAAGTTCAAGAATGTATAAAAAGAAAGATGGAAATTTGAGGCCGATTGGTTGGTTGATCAGATAAAACTACCCCTCAGGTCTAGACCAACCTATACCTGCAGGTACGTTTGAGAATCCGAAAATAGCAATCAGCCAAACCCACGCGGTGAATACAAATGGCCCCGTAAGAGCAGGCAATCCCCATTGACCAAAGAACCTTTGAAGTGCAGGCATTACTATCACGGAACAGGCTACTGTGGCAAGGACAGCCATTAAGAATGATTGCCAAGTGAGAGGCACGAAACTAGTTAATGCGATCATAACCAGTACCTGATTAAACCCGTGTAAACCAATCCTAGTTTCTTGAGTAGGTAACTTCATCAGTATAGACAATGCAGCACCAATTGCTGATCCTATAAAGGCCATAAGTCCAGCAAGATACAACGGCGAATATTCATTCCATTGTGATGTATACCCATTTGTAAACCAAGGTCTATCTTGAACGCCAGCTATCATTGGAGCTAGTTCAAATGTCAAAGTTAGACCTACGACCCAGAAAACACCAGTCTTCCAATTCTCCACAAAGGTAATCTGAGATACACCTTTGAAAGTGGCAACGATGAATTCCTTGGCGGTCCATTTGAATTTTTCAGGTACTAATTGGATAGGATTATCACTTCCGGAAATTTTCTCCTCTTTAGTAGACTCAGGAACTTCAGGCCAAACATCGTGTCCGTACCGCTTACTCGCATACATCATAGCCCAAGTGGTGAAGATAAATGATGATGTAAATCCGGGGATTGCAACAGAATTAGCGATGCCGCCTTTTAGATCTGGACTAAATATATCCCCCATAAAATGTGCAAACGCCATCCAAGCTACTGCAGTCATGACTGCTCCAAATAGCGAGATTGTCAATGTCACCCTGTTGGCTTTTACAAATGGTCCGGACCAGAATGCCATCCCAGTTAATATAGAATTGTATCCAAACAGACCAAAAGTAACTAGTCCGTAATCGGCACCAAGTATTATCGCAGTTCCTGCACCAATTAATCCCGCAGCTACCATCATTATACCTGCTTTGCGCGAAGCTAGTAGCACACCTGCAAGAATAAAAATACCAGTTACTGGCGAACTGAGTAAAGGAACTTCAGAGATGCCATTAAACAGTATATAGAAGAAATCTAGAAGGGGGTCTCCTGACGAATATGTTGGTATTCCCATACAAGGATTTTGTACATGTATAGTTTAACGATTTGTATTAAATATCAGTTTATTAATAAACAAAAAATCCATTAATCTCTTAAAACTAGTTTAGCAATAATACGGGTGTGTTAGATTCAGAAAGAATTTTCATTGTTACATGCCCAAGATCATCAGAATTTCCTAATCCTTTTGTTCCAAGAACTATGATGTCTACATTCAAGTCATTGGCAGTTTTAATAATTTTGTTAGCAGGATCCCCTATTTTCACAACTTTTTCACATCTTTTAGAATTCTTTATAAGGATACTAGATAACACTAGTCGTCCTTCTTTCTCGACTCTTTTCATTAGCTCAGGATCGTACTCTGCATTTTGTTCGTGATCATCAGGCCATTCAATTATATGTATCACATAAATTATAGAGTCGGCTTGGAAAGCATGACTAGTATAATCTAATGCTCTTATTGAAGACATAGAACCATCAACAGCTACTAGAATTCGCTTAAGACTTGTATTGATAGGATTTTCAGAGGGATTGTTTTTGGATAGAGAAAATTTAAGGTCATATCTTGTTGGTTTTTTTCCATATCAAAGACAAAGATAGGGGCCCTACGACCGAGCCGATAAGAATACCCATTGATAAATAAATGTACTGTAAGCTCAATCCAATATGAAACAAAGATAAAGAAAGTACGCCTATGCCGAATCCAAACATCAAAACAGAATATTTTGAAATACGCATTAATTGCCTACCAGACGCCGATGGTTTTAAATATGTTCTATAAATGCTTTGTTGTATGATTCGAAAAACAGTTAATCAAAGGCATGTTTCTTGCGAATTGTGTTAACTATTATTCATCAATCGACTGTTTAGGTTAAGAATAGTTAAAAAATAACCGAAAAAATAATCGTGCAACAAAGCATTCTATAAACATCAAATGTGAATAGAGAAGAGAACGCGACAAGTTCTTCTGATCCTGCGCATGTTACTGCGGTAAATAGCATAGTCAATATTAGAATACCCCCTACTTCTCCCAAAAGAGTGGAGATAGTTATAGGTGCAACTAATCCATGACTAACTTCTAAAGGAGAGAGATCTAAATGCATTGCAATTCCTGCGAGTCCTAAAGAAGTGGCAAGGGCAAACGGAATAGCAAACCAAGCCAGTCCACCTATGAAAAATCCTTTTATTAGAGATCTAGGTCGTGCTGCAATGGCCCTCTGCCAAAAGGTCTGATCCACAAAAACTGTTCCAAAATTTCCAATTATATTGATGATACCAAAAATAAGGGCACCAATTCAAGCCAAAGTTAAGAATGAACCGCCCGAGTTTCCTTCTACAGGATTAAGAGTACTTGCTAATTGCAGGCCTTCAAATAATCCTGTTATTCCCCCTATGTGTGGATTGAAGAAATAAATACACACTACTAAAATCAGAATCACTATAAAAATAAATGAGGTATTTAGATAGTCTGCAAAGAAAGTTGCCTTCAAGCCCCCAAAATAAGTATACATCATAATGCTCAAAGGTATTATAAAACAAGCTATTGCAATGTCAATTCCCGTTAGAGCATTCAAGGCTACGGCCCCGCCTAACACAAGCATAGCCATAACGATGTAATTGGCTAGTAAAGCAAAAAGCAAGAATACCTTGTGACCAAACTTTCCTAATCTAAGGTACAGAAACTCTGTAAATGTGTGAGAAGAGGGAGATCGCTTTTTCAACTCAAGAGCAACCACAGCAAAAAGAATGATTTGTATACTTGCTCCAGCAGCGTACCAAATTGGGCGACCTATGCCATATTTATATGCGACGGTGGATGATTCTAAAAGGGTTGCAGCCCAAATCCAAGCAGATATTACAGATGATCCTAAAAGACCACTTTTAATACTCCTCCCCGCTGTAGAAAACCACTCGAATGTTTTTCTTGTCCCGAGCCATTTGGTATCCACAAAAATGAGCACAATACAATAACTGTCATTATCAGACCACCCCCAATGAAGATCAAATAACCTGTTTCTTCAGAGAGGATGAATGACAATTAATTGTTAAAATTGAAATGATTTATTTAAATTAATATTATGATGGTATTTTTTATGAAGTTTTATAACTCTCAAGTTGTAGAATTACATTGAAATTAAAGTTCTAAACTATAAATAATTAGATCAATTATTTCGTAATATTAAATCAATGATAGATTCCATAGACGAGTTAATTCTTTCTGCTTTGAGTAGGGATGCTAAACAGGATTTAAATGAAATTTGGGATTTTTTAAGAAATTATGGACATAATTTAAGTTTGGAGGAGATAGATTCTCGCATAAAAATACTTGAAGATGAAAAAATAATTTTAAAATATACAATTTCTATTGACACTAAAAAAGTACGACATAGAATAATTAGAGTAGTTTTGGTAACTTTTAGACCCTCACAGCACTTGGGAAGTCGAATAGAAGGATTAAAGAAGTACCTTCAGGATGCCCCGTATGTCTTATTTTCAGGAAAAACAAGAGGCGGATATGACTGGTTCACAATTCAAGTATTTTCATCGCCCGAAGTTGCTGACGAGGAGAGCGATATTTATCGAAACTTGTTTGGAGATATAATCCAAACTTACGAAGTATATGATTTTTCCCCTCTAAAGGAACCTACATTTAATGCTTTTACCTATACAGATAAAGAATACAAAAAATTCTTGAATGAATGGATGCCTCCATTTCTTGGAAGATAATAGAAGATAGAAGATTCAAATAATTATTTTGGATTATTTAGATATCTTGCAGGTTTAGCTATTTTTAAGTTTTTAAATCTAATTGTATCATCGATTAACGAGTGAATTTTAAGACGCAAGTCCATCAAAAAGCTTAAGATATCTGTACTTTGATTTGGTTCAAAATTTAGCTGAACTTCCTCTATTATATTATCTAATCTAGCAAGAGTAATTTTTAATGCAAGGGAAGTTTTCTTTGTTATTTTAAGTGTTTTTATATTCTTAAAACTAATATTTTCGTTTGCAATTAATTCCAAGTCGTCACCCGAAATACCTTGTTTGGAAAATACAGCTTTTACTTCTCTAATTTGTCGAATAGTTAATTCATTTTCTATAATATGATCTGTAAAATGAATAATATCATTTGGTGAAAAAGTAGTTAATTCCAAGGCTTGGCTTACGCTCAATTTGTTTAGCATTATTTTTTCTTTGACATCCTGTGGAAGTTTTAAAAGTTGAATCCTGTGTGAAACATACTCCTCACTTTTACCTATTTTTTTAGCCAGTTCAGTAACACCTCCCCAGCCCAGGTCTTGGACATATTTCCTAAAAGCCTCTGCTTCCTCAAGTGCACTCATCGATTTTCTCTGAATGTTTTCCGTTAATTGAATTTCAAATGCTTGCTTGTCATTCATTTCCCTTATTTTGCATGGAATATGACGCCACCTAAGGGACTTGCATGCATAAAAGCGTCTATGGCCAGCGACTATTTCAAAGTTATTTTGATATGGACGTATCAAAATGGGTTGTAGTAACCCATGCTCTTTGATACTCGAAACGAGTGATTCTACTTCTTGATAATCATTAAATTTATCTCTAATTGAAAACTGTGATGGGCGAATCATTTTTATTTCTATATGTTCCACTATACTGGTATCGAAAGCATGCATAAATTAAATAAATTAATCTAATACTTATACGTTTTCATCTCATCTATTGAAATCTTATACAAAATCTAAATAAAATTGTAAATATCATAAATTTAATAATTCATGCTATAAATTATTTGTATATCACATTTATGTAATACGTTAATTAAACAAGCGATAAATAGAGTTCTGATTATTTTAGAAGCGTCTTTGTAAAGTCCAATTCGGTATATGAAAAAGATGAATGTTTCCTTTATAACATAAAACAATCAAACATTTAGTTTGATTAATGATATATTCTATTTGCTCTTTTTTTTAGAAGAATTAAAAAAGGTCACTACAATTTCACATATTCCCATGGGAGCATGTCTTCTGTTTCTTTTAATATAAGACAAAGACTAGAAAATCCATGTATAATGCAGGAAAGGTTTCATAATGTGGTTGATGAATAAATAAAAGGCAGATAAAACTCAAGATGCATCAATCTAACTTTTTGTACAAAATTCCGTTCATACCATCATGTATGGTTAGGTAGTCAAAGCCCGACCTAGGCAGGCAGGAAGAAGAAACCTACAGCAATAATAACATACACAACAGTTACCGTAACTCCTTTTAACCAATTAATGATTCCATCACGAGATATTAGCCCATTATCAATATTCCTAATAATATACTGATAAGCTCAAATAAAGTAAAATCCAGAGTAAAGTGATGACCCGATATGATTCCAAATATAACTAAAAGTGGCACCTCAAACAAGGCAAGTTGAGTTCCCGAACCGATTCCTATATTTAAAGATAGATTCATTTTTCCCTTTAGTGTGAAAGCGATAGCACGAATGTTCGGCGGCGTTTCCCACTATACCCACTATTACTGCACCTATGAATAATTCAGTTAATCCCAATTTTTGCCCCATAACTTCCACAGAATCAACCATTATTCCACTTACAATTGCTACTCCTGCTACAGCAAGCAAAAGATACAATAAGGATCTTTTTTTACTCACACTTTGTTTTATTATGTTTGGAAGGGGAAATAGAGACAATCCACTGTGGAAATTAGAATATATTGATACAGTGTACAAAATATACGATTGGGATAAAAATTTGACAGGCTATTTTTTTCCAAATTATGACATTGATGTAGAGAATTATAAGGATGAGTCACAAGACGCTCATGAAGTTGAAGATAAAATCATAGAACAAATGAATAAAGAAAAACACTCAGTGAAAGGCGGAAATGTCATGCTCCCTATGGTTAAGCTTCAATTACTTGATAATGAAGAAGGAATTGATTTGGATTATGTGATAAACTCATTAGAACAAAATTCTCAAAGAACAAGAAAATGGAAGCAATGGATACATGACAATCATCTTGAATTCAAAATATTTGGAAGTTCAATTTACACTGCCAGGGAAGATAGAAATATGTTATCTATAGTTTTGGGCGTCGGTTCCAACATAATTTTAGGGGAAAAAGAAATTGGCATTAATTTGAGACCATTATTAGATAAATTACATCAAGATGAATTGATTTGATTTAATAAGTAAATCCTCTATGTATCGTTCTCAATAAAATATTTTGATTTAATATCTATGGATCTTGTTTGTACTATTGCTTACATAATTCCTATAAAAGGTAAAATAAATCTTATTTAACTACCAAAACTGGGCAATAAGAATAAGTAACAACATCTGAAGCAACACTACCAAGTAACATTTTTTTAAGACCCGAGTTTCCCCTAGTGCCGATTACTATCAAGTCAACGTCTCTCTCTTCTGCATTAATTAGAATTGAAGCCGGAGTTGAAAATGGGGTGGCAATTACTTCTGATTTAATTCTAGTACTGGTATCTATGGTAGTTTCCTTGTTTATGTGATTTATTATTTCTTCAAACCACTTTTTAGCTTCCTTCTTATATTCATCAAAATAAGATGGAGATACCATACCAAATACTCCTGATGAGTCACCATGATGAACTTTGGAAGGAACAATCGCTAAAAGGAATAATTCCGAACCATATTTTACAGCAAGATCTAAAGCATAATTAACAGCATTTCTTGAATATTCTGATCCATCTATACCGACTAAAATTTTAGAAAACATGTTATTCTGTTAATTAGTATGCTTCTTATTATAAAAAGCATTATGCCTCGAAATTAGTTCTGTAGAGTAAAGTATTGATATCACTGTTTTAATAAGACACAAACAAATCAATCTTGTTTCACCTATTTGCTTTGTTCAATTATTCTTTTTATAGGATGACCAGTATTATTCCACCAGTTTCGTTACATCCAAATGTTGCATTAAGTTCTGATATCACTGAGCATATTAGAAACAAACATTAGATGCTCCTAAAACCTACTGACATGAGATTTAGTATTCTGTAATTATCATATACCGTTTAGCACAAATAAAGGAACAAGGTTTATAGCTCGGATTAACAAAATATAATCTAGTCTAATCTATGACAACAGCACTTACCAACAACAAAGCATCGTTTGTAAAGATCTATAAATCAGAACTAGACG
>JBBRRF010000005.1:0-19552 GCA_038200885.1 Candidatus Nitrosocosmicus sp. | reverse complement strand
ACCAAAACCAATTAAAACGTTTTGTTTTATACTCAACGTAGGTTTACTTCATTTAAGTTATCAAGTTTAAATTCCAGTTCTCTCAATTTAACATATGCTCAGCCAGGCCGATGATGACTTTCAATCAGTTTTCTTTGAACTTGCAGGAGACCTGCGAATATACATGCTCATGAAATTATCCGTAAAACCCTATCGCTTATCTCAGCTGGCAACGGATCTAAATGCCACTATGCAGGAATCACATCGTAATATTAACCGATTAATTGATTCAAAACTTGTGAAAAAAACAGGAGAAGGCGAATTGTTACTGACTCCGTACGGCGAGATTATTGTTTCTCTTATTCCAAACTTTAACTTCCCATTTAAACACAAAGACTATTTCCAAGAACATACGCTTAGTAACCTACCATTAAAATTCATTCAGAGAATTGGTTCTTTGAACAATTGTGAAGTGGTCGTGGGTGTAATGGCTGTTCTTCAACGTTGGAAGGCTGTTTATCACAACTCTCAAGACTATATCAAGGAGGTTATCTCTCAAGTTCCAATCGATTTAATAGAAACCATTGCTGAAAGAGTGAATAATAATGTCAAATTCTGTTATATCTTCCCGGCTGATGTTGTGATTCCCAAAGGAAGAAATGAACTATTAAAAAAACTTGGATGGAAAAATCTTGTGTCTAAAGGAATAGTAGAACGTCGAATGATGGATAAAACAAACATGGTGACAATATTTAACGAAAAAGAATCCTGCATATCCTTTCCGACTCTAAAGGGAGAACCTGATCTTAATATCATGTTTTATAGCCAAGATACCTCATTTCATGAGTGGTGCGAAGACTTTTTCGATTATGAATGGGCCCGGGCTAAATTATTTGATGAATCAAAATTAAGTCCAGAAATCTAGTATTCTGAAATGCAATTGAACTAATAAATTCAAATCTAAATCACATTTTTATATTTGTTATAGGTAGTAATCTGGTATATGCCAGAAGCTTTTGTGCTTATGAATGCAGAATTGGGTAGTGAGGAATCAATTGTTAATGAATTAAAAAAAATAGATTTAGTAAAACATGTTTATCAGGTATATGGTGTCTATGATATAGTAGCTTTAGTAGAAGGCGATAGCATGGATAAAGTGAAAGAAACTATAACATGGAAGCTAAGAAAGCTGAATGGGGTGAAGTCTACTTTGACTATGATAGTAATGGAGTAATCAAATTCCACTCATTCTTTCATTCTAGTTTGGTAGATTTTTGGTAAAAGATGTTAATAGCAACTTTAATTTATATCCTCATTTTGTAAATAATTGTGAAATTATTTTCTAAAAAAAATACAATGGATAAAAATAAAAAAGATGAGAAAGATGGTAATAAAAAGAAATGCAAATATTGTGACATGATCTTTGAAGAAGAAGATCGGCTAAGACGACATATTAGAAAAGCTCATAGTGAAACGAATAGCGACATGCCCAATTTCAACCCTTTTGGCACATGAAAAACACAAATATTTTTCTATTTTATGATTGACAACCTGCTTTAACCATGTTCCCAATTCATGATGATACCCCTCGATTAAATGGACGGCCATATGTAAACTATGGTCTGATTGGTATGAATATTGTCATTTTCATTTATGAAGTCATCGTTACTTCTAACTTTTCAAATAGATCAGCAGTTATTGCATTATTTTACAATTATGGTTCTATTCCAGATTTGATTCTTTCAGGTCAAAACCTGGGATCACTTTTTAGTTCAATGTTCATGCATGGAGGCCTAGCACATCTTTTAGGTAACATGTTCTTTCTTTATGTTTTTGGTGATAATTTAGAGGATCGTTTTGGTCATTTCAAGTATTTGATGCTGTATCTTTTTTGGGGGGTTATGGCTGCTTTTGCACACAGTATTTACGCTGTAGCTACAGGTGAAGGTGGTATACCCGCAATAGGTGCATCCGGAGCAATATCAGGTGTTTTAGGCGCTTATCTAGTTTTCTTTCCTCATGCCAAGATTCATACTATTATATTTGCATTTTTTATAACTACCGTCAGAATTCCTGCAATAGCGTACATTCCATTTTGGTTTATAATGCAGCTAGTATTTGCATTAATCGGTCAATCAGGCGGAGTTGCATATCTAGCTCACATAGGTGGATTCATTGTCGGCTTGGGAACAGCCTTTGGATGGAAATTCTTTTCGAATATGTTTTCTAAACAAAAACAATACCCTTCACAAAACTATCGACGAAGGTCTTCTATATCCTCGCCCTCTTTTTCAAACGACTCATCAAATAGAAATGACCCTTCAAAATCCATGAATACAGATAAATTGGAAAAATCTTTTATCCCGGAAATCATAATCGGAGAGAAATTCATCGACGTAATAATAGAAGATCGGAATACTTTGAGTGATTCTCAAATTGAAGCAAATTTTGATGAATCCATAAACACCTTATCCGTAATTATTATTGATACTAACAAGAGATATGATATACCTGTTCCACATCCAGCGAATACAATTCTCCGTGTCTCAAATGTTTCTGCTAGAAATGGAATTATTAGAATAAGACTCGATGTGAATTAAAATATATGTAATTGTAATTGAGTATGGTCTACAAACATTTATCTTTTTTGTACAATTGCTTTGATTTAGCAATTTTAAAGTTTGCTACTGCAAAGCACTATTTTCTTTTTTGGAGAAAACAAAATCAATTAAAAATCTATTCGTGAAACAAATCATGGTGTTGGATATACAAACTCTAAATAAAGATTTATAAGATATCTTTCCACATTTTTGAATATAATGTCTCAACTACAACCTCCAAAAGTTGACGGAGGCAAGATTTCACGTAGAGATTTTTTAAAATTGCTTGCAGCCGCAGGTACAGTTATGACCTTCACTCCTTTCGTAGATTGGGGAAAATTTTTGCCTAATCCGAAAGAAAGTACCGGAGAGCGATCAAAGGTGGTTCTGCCTGACGGAAGTCAAGCAAATGTCAATACATTCAAAATAAATCATGCTGAAGCTGTTGTTTTTCCGATATCGGAAGATCCTGCATTAAATGAAGAAGCATTCAGAACCTGGCAATTTATTAGGCTACCACCAGAACTTGGAGGGGAAAAAAATGATGTATCAGCCTTCAGAATGTTTAGTATGGTTTGCCTGCATTTATGGTGCTTATGGAAATATTGGCCTGAAGACGGCAGGAAACGTGGGGAATGTCCATGCCACGGGTCAATGTACGATCCTTTGACTGGGCTTGCTTTTGCAGGTCCTGCCGCACTTCAAGCGCCACCTTCTAATGTCTTACCAATGTTAGATCTAGAGGTTGATGATGAAGGCAATGTTTGGATCAAACCTCCTAATTGGACTCCATCTGGAAATGGGGTAGTTGGATATGGGCGTTTCCTTACATAATCAAGATAACAGCCTGGTAAGGCTATTCAAGTGGATTTACGCCGGTTTTGATAGAACTATTTTCATGGGGCTAAAATTTACATTACCCACCAAGTTTGTCAGCCCACTTGGATTCCTTGGTATGTTGACTTTTGTAGTCTTTATAATATTGGGTATCACAGGTGCTTTCTTAATGTTATGGTACGAACCCATACTCGATAGAGCATGGGATAGTGTAAGTAAGATTAACGATACGATACCGTACGGATTCCATATGAGAAATATACATTATCATGCCTCTAATGCGATGGTTATGCTTGCGATACTGCACATGTACTACCAGTTTTTCAGTGGTAGATATAAAATCCGAAACGAAATGCTGTGGGTAACAGGAATCTTGTTGGGCGTATTGACTATTCTCGAGGCTTTTACCGGCTATGATATTATTTTTAGCGAAAGAGCTGAACTAGCTATTTCTATAGCGGCGTCACTGACTAATTCTATCCCTATTTTGGGGCCCGACATGATGAACGCGTTCTTCGGGTCTGGGTTTCATGACTTTGTACTCAGATTCTATGCTTTCCATGTTTTCTTCTTGCCCATTGTACTGCTGGGATTAATGGTAGTACATTTTCCTCGATTTTTGGTATTTGATGTTCCTATGGTGATGGCTGTTTCGGGAGCGATAATGTTGACCGGAGGTGTATTTCCAGTTGACATGGGACTTAAATTTGATCCAAATGTACCGCCGGGAATCACCGTTCCAGAATGGTATCTTACGGGGCTGTATGCTTTCTTAAGAAGTGCATTCGATAAGTTTACTACAGGTGTACTTTGGCCTGGACTATTCATATTCACCTTGTTAATAATTCCGTTCATAGATAGATACAAAAAATTCTCTTGGAAGGACAGGCCGATCATAACCGCGTTGGGTATAACTAGTATAGCGCAGATCATAATTACTACTTATTGGGGATTTTATATCGATCCAGAAAGGACCAAGTCTTTGTTGGAACGATTGGTAATTGACCCGATTTTCCTGTACACTGTAATGGCCTTGCTAGTTCCATTGTCCTTTGGCTTTACGTACTTGATGATCAAGCTGGCGAAAAATGCGGAGGCTAATGCAAAGAAACAAAAACCCGCCGAGAAGAATCCAATACAACTTCCCGCTAAATGGTTGTATATTCTATTTATAGTGTTAATAGGATTTCAGGTTTACTTGAACATCGCTGCATATTACGCTGTATTAAATGGTATGAAGAACTACTCTCTATTCTTGATAGGAATATTAATGCTCGTATTTGCGGGAATGTTCCATCTTTATAGATATGGACGGGGACTTGACAAGTCTAATGTGGAAGTTGTAACTACCAATAAGCGCAAATTCATTTTTCCGTCTTTTGGTGCAGGTTCCGCAAAGTCATTACCGTCTAAAACTGCCCAGGTTGGTGAACTATCTGATTCATCGGATCGTATCTTTAATGCCCCCTCGGATAAGCCATTAGAAGACAAAAAGCCTGTCCCGGTTCCTGAAATATCCTCCTCAAAAGGAAGTTCTTTACCGCCGTCCTCAAAGAATTCCGCAACAGGTGTTGATGCTAGTACTGGGTCTACACCAGCTAATGACTATAATCCGAATTTACGAACCACTGCTGGTTCATTACATTCCATCAGGAATGATCAAAATGGTGGAAAATCACGCCAACAGATTAATTCCACTGAATCAACCAGGACTACTTCAATTTCGGACACGGAGGGATCAAAAACTACTAATCCTGACAAGAATCGTACCTAATTTTTTTTACTCCTGCAATTGTATCTCTTAATTTCCTTTTATTTACCAAGTACCTTTCTATTTTTATAATATAAAAAAAATATTTATTATCGTATCTAGGTATAAAATATAATTGGAAAAAGTAAAAAAACAGTCCCAAATCGGCGGGATTAGTATTATTTCCTTTGTAGTAATAGTCACTATTAGTTTAGCATACTATCAATTCGTTTATACTCCAGCAATAAATGCAAAACCTGAGGTATCCGAGGAAATCTTGAATCCATCTGGAACTACTGATATTGCGATAGCTGAAGGTTCTTCGCTACCTGCAAATCCAACTTTCTTTGTTCCCAAAGAAATAAGAGCATCATTGGGTGTCTCAAATAAGGTGGTTTGGACAAATAATGATGTTACTGCACATACGGTAACGAGTGATAATAACTATGTAGACCCTATCAATGGACCATTCAATTCTATAGATTCAATAGGTCTAATACCTCCTCAAGGTACATATGAGTTCACTTTTACCCAACGAGGTGAGTACTTGTATCACTGTGAACCTCATCCTTGGATGACTGGCCAAGTATCAGTTGAACATAGCTTCGGATAAATTTATTTCATTTTTTTATTTTGATGAATCTAATATCCGATGCTATTTCTTTATGTTCTTGAATTAGTGTGGCTCTAAGCTTGACAACTGATTCAGCACTCTTGGGAACATGTTTTGTAATAGCTTTCAATCTTATACTACTAGGGTTTTGAAGTTCTTTTTTCATTATAGAAAGCCTCGCATAGGGATGGTTAATTTTTTTACCATTAATCTCTGTGTATGTAAAAACATCCGACGAATCTTCGATCTGGGAATTAATGCTTATGCTGTCGAATCTACCAGCATAATTAATTGTTATTATACACTCTAACTCTTCTCCCACGTTGATTTCTCTGTTCTTGAAATCTAGGAAAATGTTCGTACTTTTTTCGACACCACTTGTGTCATCCTTTCTCCCCATACCTTATCTTCCTAAAGCTGGTCTTTTTTAATTCTATGGGTTTAGCAATCGCTCTACTATGTTTTCTTTATTCCTATTAATACCGGTCTAAAGATTTTTCCAAACCCTCTTTCTGTCATCAAATAAAAAGATCTGCAGTCGGATCTCACTTTCTCTAATACCTGTAGTCCCGTCATAGTCATCGCGTAGACTATGGTAATACTCGGCTTTGCCGAATTCATATTTATTCTTTTCATGTTGATCCTCTGAAATTGAGGACTGAGATACTTTCTTGAATAATTCTGTTAAGTTTTCAATCGCTACCTCGATTCTTTCAAGCCCCTTAATAAATTCCGAGTCAATCTTATGTACCAACAAAAAAATGGTTCTCTTAAAAAATAATAGCTCAACTTCCCTTTCGGTGTCTACGTCATCACTATTTTTGATGTGCACATTAACATCAATGGTATCTCCAGATTCAAAATAATCGGTTATGGTTATTTTTAATTTCAGCCCTTTTCTTCCCCTTCTTTTCTTAATATTCTTGATAATTTCTACCAGATCTGTCCATTTTTCGATTGTCATGCTATCGAAAAAGTCTGTATCTTTGTTTTTTACAAATTCGATTTCTAAAGTGCTTGCGTAGCCTACATCTTGATTAATCAAATTTTCTAAAATATAATAGTCTTTGAAAAGATTATTGATGGTCTCAATTTCACCAAGCGATAGACCCCACTGGCTAACTATAATTTGATACAAGAGAAACAAACAATAATTAAAAATTTATTATATAAATAAAAAGGACTGATTCTTTTTATTTATTACCAGTGGTGTTTCTCGTCAGGTATTCGTCCTATCTGTTCTTTTTCAAAGTATCTCTCTAATTCTTGAGTCCATTTCTCTTTAGCAGATGCACCCCCAAGACCTTTCCTTCTCAACCAAAATGCAATTACACTCAGTAAGAATACTCCAAATAACATAGTTCCAAATATGTATATCATTACATCATAGAACAATGGATCATATTGTGGCCCGATTTGTAAGCCAAAGTTTTGGAACATACTACTTGTTTGAGACAGTACGTTTAACAAGCTCATTATAATATGAGCCTGACAACTAAGATATATACATTTTGGTTGCTATATTTTGCAAAACAATATCTCATTAGCGATTAATATTTCTCCGTTTATATGAAGACCAAATTAATTGAACATCTTGATAAGCGTGGATGAATTTTTATAGAACATGAATATGTGATATTTTACCTTATTTACCTATTTCCTCTATATTATCCATATACTTTTTCAAAGCCTCCGGAACTATAATTGTCGCCTTACTAGTCTGATAATTTTCTAGTATAGCAACCAGGGTTCTCTGAATTGCTACAAGAGTACTATTCAATGTATGAACTAAGGATGTTTCATCGTTAGGATTGTTTCTATACCTTATCCTTAAACTTCTTGCTTGATAATCGGTGCAATTTGAACACGAACATATCTCTCTATAAGAATTTTGAGCAGGAAACCATGCTTCTATGTCGTAAGTCTTCGCAGACACCTTTCCAAGATCTCCAGAGCACAAAATTATTGTCCTAAATGGAATCTCTAGAATTTCATAAAATTTTTCAGTAATTTGCAAGAGTCTTTCGTGTTCCTTCCAAGAGTCTTCGGGTTTGCAAAAAACGAATTGCTCTACCTTTTCAAACTGATGTACCCTAAAAAGCCCTTTCATATCTTTACCGTGTGCACCAGCCTCCTTCCTAAAGCAAGTACTAATCCCACCATATCGAAGGGGGAGATTTTTCCCATTCAGTATTTCATTCATGTGCATTGATGCTAAGGGATGTTCTGATGTGCCTATCATATACAAGTCTTCATTTTCTATCTTGTAAATGGTTTCCTCAAAATCATTCAATATGACCACTCCTTCCATTGCATCCCTTCTAATCATGAAAGGAGGCTGCACTACTGTATATCCTTCTTTAATCAAATAATCTATTGCAAAGTTAGATAGTGCCATGCTTAGTTTGACCATTTCATTTTTTAAAAAATAAAAACGAGATCCTGAAATTTTTCCCGCCCGTTCTAAATCGATTAGGCCAAGTGCATTCGTAAGGTCTATATGATTTTTCATTTGTAAAATCCCTGGAAGTTCCCTATGGGCCATGATTTCACTCTCTGATTTTTCAATTCCTTCGGTAGGTTTTCTTAATACCTTTAGCCTTCCATTGTACTCTCTTGTTATTTTATTGTCATTTTCGTCTTTGCCTAATGGAACAGTTTCGTGAATGAAATTTGGTAAGCTATGGATGTATTTCGAGAATAATTCTTCATTTATTTTGCTTTCTTCTTCCAATCTTCTAATTTCCGTACCGATCTCACCCATTTCATGGATCTTCATAGACGCATCCTCTTTTCTCTTCTTTCTTTCTGATATCTCCTTAGACAGTGTGTTTTTCTGATGTTTTACACGTTGTAATTCAACTATCAAATCCCGTCTTTGTTTGTCTGCATTGAATAGTATGTCCAGGGGAAAATCCATATTTCTATTAGCTAGCATTTCTTTAACTAATCCCTGATTTTCTTTTATGATCTTTGGATCAATCAATTTTGGTCACTTCTTTGATAATAGCAATATGTTCCATGATCTCTTCAATTGTGTTTATAAGCGTATTAATATTATTTTTCCTTCCAATATTATCTCTGAATCCGACTTTCAACAAAAACTGTGTTCTGTTTGTCTGTACTTCCATTTTTAGCCCCTCGGGAAATTCTTTATTATCGGGATTTAGAGTTTTAAAAATGGTTTGTACATCTTTTTCTTCTTTACATTCTATCACTATTTTTGTATCAATACAAATATCAGGATCTTTTTGCATCCAAAACTATTTTTTTAATATTCGATAAAAAGACTTCTAAATTAATTATGGGAACTCTGATCTCTATCTTGTCAGCAATATCTACTATAACACCTGGTGAACTGGGTCTAGTATTATTACTATTCAAATCGCCATGGATTTCGGAAAGCTCATAAATGTTTTTCTTCATTTTAACAAAGTCTACCTTTGCTAACTTTGGTTTTATTAGAGTATACTTGTATTCTTCATCACTCTCTGTTGACAGGATTCTAAGACAAATCAATCTATCTGCAAATGAAACAGATTTTTCGAGGATTGAAGTGAAAAGATCAATATTTTTTTCATCTAGTATTCCCTCCCCGTTAACGTAAATGGTTTCCTTGTCATCATAGAATCTCCATTTTTCATCAAAAATCTTGTTGCTTACACTTTTTATGAGATTATCATACTCTATAATTTGGTTCTTTACTTGCATCATTGCGTCATCTCTTTCACCGAGGCAAATTGATAATCCGAGTCCAAAAGTTTGATTTCTTACACACAAGTCTAGAGATTTAGAAAATGACTCTATATTTTTTAAGATACTACCTGTTTCTTCAGTTGTCAAGATGTAGTTATACCCAAACAATAAATCTCGATTTCTTTTTTTCATCTCTTTGATATTGTCATCGCTTTTGTTTTTATGATAGCTATTTTCTTCTATGTACTTTTCAATGGCATTGAATATCTTGTTGAAGTCTTCATCCTCAAGCTCATTCCATGTTCTAATTCTTTGATTATCCGTAATTTGAATGCCTGATTTCTCTATTATTTTAATTGAATTTTCTTTATTCCATGTAATCCCTTTGATAAAATGGACTGTATTATTTTCTATGGCGTCTACAATTGGTGTAATTTCACTTACTCCAAAGTTTAGCCCCTTTTTTCTCTCGATTAAGTTGAGGTCCAGTGCAGATTGTAAAATTTCTTTAAGTTCCGTCTGATCATTATTGTTAAAATCAATGTTCTTTGAAAATGCAGCAACGATGGGCAAGAAAGAACTATGAATTATCTTTCTATCAAAGTTTTTGACTATTAGATATGTCAAACTGGACGAAGTATGTTTATTTTCTTTGTCATTATGCCTTTGCCATATCCACGGATTCACAAAGGTTACGGTTTTATCTTTTTCTATAATTTGATCTAAATTGCGTGAATCTGAATTAATAAACAAGTAATAGCTTTCTTGGATGAGGCTGGTTATAAGATCAAAGAAGTTTGAATCAAAATCTACAAAAACATAAAAATCGTGCTTCTCATCAACCACCCTCATCAATTCTATTTTAAAGTCTTCAATTTCTAATGAATTAATACATCTAATTGTCGTATTTCCGTTTGAATTGTGAATGGAACTTAGTAAGATGGCACTACCCACTAAGCCATCTACGGTTGAATTAGAAAGAATAAAAATATCTTTTTGGTGCTCTATTTGATTTAATAATTTTTGACTTGCTGTATTTAATATATGATCACGATCAGTATATCGCATTCTCTACTCTAGTTTAGCGATTACTGATTTATATTTCCAAGATTTGGTTACTTTACCTGTATTTTTGTAATATCTGGATAGTCTATGTATTTTAGATTCTATCAACTCCAACGACCTAACATTTCTCTTATCACTATTGTGGATATTCAAATGTTTTTGTAATCCCAAGGCCTTGCGAACAAGCCTTTCTAGATCTTCAGGCATTGCTCTCTGGATATCATTTTCCTGCATAATTTGAGTAATGGTTTTTCCAATAATTGGTTTAACTAATGGGACTGCAAATTCATCTCTTAATCTTAAACCTATCTCACTAGCGGGCATTCCATCCTTTCCAAACTCTACAATTTTTTTTATAATCTCTTGACTATCGATGGCCCAAGAGGGTGCATTTTTAGAAGTTGGTCTTATAGAATGTGATTTTCCATGTGTGTGGGCATGAGTTCGCGCCATTTTTCTCTGTCTTAATATGAAAATTTACATATCTTAAATGTTATCATTATTCTTTAACATAAAAGTTATATAATTCCTATCTGAGTAATTTTTAATATGAACAAGGCATACTCAATGGTAGCGGCTTTTTCATTGGTAATGGGTTCTATACTATTATTACCAGTATTAAATATTGCATACGCTCAATATAGCGGTCAACCTGGTGCTGCAACTTTGGAAGAACAACTTACCTTGGCTAAAGAGAAAATTAGTAATGCTCAACAAGAAGGTGCATATGGTTCTGGTACTGCAATGTTTGGAACTAATTTGGATGGCACAGTATTGATGATAATTGCGATAACTGTAATTATTGGTGGAGTTGCTGCTGCATTCTTTGTTGCAAGTGGAGTTAGTGGTAAGAAGAAACGATTGGCTGTAACAACTGATGGTACAACTACCAGCGGCAAATTCTGCACAAGCTGTGGTACACAAATAGGTGACGGACAAAAGTTCTGTGGAAGCTGCGGAACCAAAGCCTAATTTTTTTGTTTTAACCATTTAGCGGTTTTTGTTGGAATTAAAAGGGTAATTTTGGTAAAGTTTATAAGTCTGATTATTTATCTATAACATATGAGTAAAGAAGTTAATACAACAAGTACAAACGTCTCTAAAAACATGGAAAAAAATGTGAATTCTTATATCAACCTCACAGAACAATCAACAGAAAAAACACTTGATACTATGAAAGATAATATGTTAAAATCATTCGATGAATATGTTAAAATTCAACCACGATTTCTACAGTCTGTTTCTGATTTTCAACTTGAAGTAATTCAATCTTCAAAGGATGCTATCACTAAAACAATTGCTCATCAAAAAGGATTGATAAGGGAATTTGTAAACGTGTCTCAATCACAACCTAATGAAACATATCAACAGCTCTTCAACAAAACCAATGAAAATGTAGATAACTTTGTAAAAGCAATCACCGCCGGTAATCAGTTTAACTTTGATGCTATTGATACTAGCCGTGAAAATGTAAAGCTATACAATAAAGCATTAGATGCATATACCGAATATATCACAAACACCTTTAATGCTTGGAATGCATTTATTAGGTCTTTTTATCAAAATAAATAAACCTTTTTTTACACCCTACCAGTTTAGTTCTTAATTTTTTTTCAGTTGATTTTTGCGATATTAATTAAATTTATTATACGTTCCTAGGCTTTCAGTAGGATGTCTTTTACATATTGCATTTGCTCAACGGATTGAGCCAAAATTAATAGTATTTTTTGTCTGAAGATTATCAAAAATATATGATATAATTTAATACTCGTCACACAGGGATTCATATCATTTTTAAAATATTCCTCTGAATATTGGCTTTGCACAATAGCCTGATTCAGCCTGATTCAAACGATGGGTTTTTCCAATTTATTGGAAGAAGATCCAGAGGTTTTCAAGAACAATCATACGTTAGAGTGAGATCAAGTTTTTGCACTCTTCGTAAGGACTAATAATCCGCTGATTCAAGATCATGGCAAGGTTTAATTGATAAAGAAATTATACCCCTAAATATTCCCTCTAAAATTTTCACCACAAAATTTGAGATGCTACGTTGACCTTATATGATTTTTTTGGCAGATCATAAAAGGATTATAGACAAATATTATTACCATGTCAAAGTAATCATAAATAACTAAATTTACACGTATTTGAAAACGAATGATTATTGTTTTGACTTTAACACTTTTAACTTGTTTGTTAGTATGCTATACTTAGCGCTTTGCTGCCTACATGCAATAAATGTAATAAAAGACCCGTGGTGTTTAACCGGCTGTACTCAGGTGAAGTTCTCTGTAAATCTTGTTTCATACATTCAATTGAAAAGAAAACTTTGCACACCATTTCAAGGTATTCCATGATTAATTATGGTCAACGGGTCGCTGTAGGAGTATCCGGCGGAAAAGATAGCCTTGCTCTTCTTTACATCTTAAAAAAAATTTCAAAAAATAACAATAATGATATTATCGCAATCACAATCGATGAAGGGATTGAGGGCTACCGTGATGAATCTCTCACCATAGTGAAAGATTTTTGCAATAAATTAGGGGTGCCTTTTAAGATTTTCAGTTATAAAGAATTATTTGGTTCGAGTATGGATGAAGCGATTGTAAAAAGGCCATCAAAAAAGGTTAGTTCCTGTTCCATTTGTGGAACATTTAGGAGAAGGGCATTAGATGTTGCAGCTCTTTCAATGCAATCAGACATTCTTGCAACTGCGCATAATTTAGATGATCACCTTCAAACATTTATGATAAATTTGTTTTCGGGTGATGTTGGGAGAATTGGTTGGATGTATCCTCAACCCATAACATATCAAAATGGATTAAAGAAAATTAAGCCGCTTGTAGAGTTATATGAAAATGAAATAGTATTTTACGCCTTCCACATGGGTATTGAATTTCAGGCAGATGAATGTCCTTATATGAACGAAAGCATCCGTAGCGACTTTCGAGTATTTTTCAATGATTTGGAAAAAATCCACCCGGGCATAAAATACAATTGTTTCAACTCCATGAACAAACTATCTAAAATAATAAAAAATTCTGATAATGATAAACAAATCAAAAATGCTTGTCTAAATTGTGGCGGAATCTCAACTGACGAAATTTGTTCCGTCTGCAAAACCGTATTAATGTTGGATATGAATAAAAAAAAACTAAAGAACTAGTGATCGTTCTTCTTATCTTTTTTAGAAGATTGCCACCAATCTAGATAATCGTCGCTTTTATTCTTCCGATCTACTGTATTTATTTTCTCATGCAAATATTCGAACATATCTATTGGAGCATAAAGACCACAACCCCTACAAATAAAGTTCTTTGTAATTGTATCAAAATTCAAGCTACCTCCACATTCAGGACAAAATTTGACCAATAATATAACTTGTAAAGATTTATACTAAAATGTTTTGGATTATCAATTAATCCGCATTATGATAACGTGAATATTCTTTACTTAATAATAATTCAATGAAGGGGACACTACGCAGTTTGAATTATACCGTTGACCTGCCAGTCTAGACCAAACTCGTATTCATCATTATAGATATACGATGTCGTCTTCTTTTTCAGACTAAAAAGTATTTACCTCTCGTCTCGGCATATGGACTTTTATCTTCATTCCATTCTAAAATGGTCCGTTCGCCCATCGAAAGCCATATTCCGAGACACATTAGTTGAAAAGTATAGATTATATAGATTTTCTCTAATCGATAATAATCTTCCCTTCTTCTGTATCTAGTGTGATTTCCATTTCCTTGTTTTTACCTAAAATTTTTATACATTTGACTAAATCATTATACCTCTGGTTGTCGATAAAAGCTAATGGTATATTTGAAATCGCACAACCTGAAGCAGTAGTTATGTCCACATTGTTGGTACAAATCATGCCACTGGGTGCTACATTGTTGCTCTTTAGAGAATAAATTGTATATGCTCCTACGCTACTACCAATTGAATTAGGGAAAACGAGGATTTTTCCCTTTAAATTTTGTCTTTCAAAACCGTTACTAGTGCTTGTTATTTCTCCTGATTGGGTATTAACCATTCCAAGAAAATTTATGGGTTTTTTTGACAACAATAATTTGCCTTTAGCTCTACCTCCAACTATCTTTTTACATTTTATTTCCAGATCAAATCTCAACTCTATTGTATTAAAAGTGATTCCAAGCTAGATTATACCGTATATCCTTTGATTATTGATTTAAGGCTCATTAAAGCTACTGAAACCTTATTTGATGTTTTCATATAATATGATGCCTTGACGCTGTTAGTAATTATGCTATCACAATTTTTCTTATTTATGAGAGGTGTTAAGCAGGTACACGCATCAGAAATAAATTCTACTCCTGATTTCTGTAATGAGTCGATGATTCCATATTGTTTGGCCTTGCAAAATACTGATTTTGGACAAAAGATCTTACAGGGTTTAGTGAATTTCTTTCCATCAACTAATGTTTGAATTTTACTTATCTCTTCGATTCCAAGCTGAGGACTCCCAAATGTGATTAATTGACCATCCTCTGAGGTATTCAATTCGTCTCTAGTCTCATTCATTTCCCTTTTTCCATAATTTACTTTTTCGATGAATTTAGATGGTTTTTTGGATTGAAACATTCCGCAGGAACCAGAGGTTCCTATTCCCGCGGCGAGTGACTTCAAACTCCACATATCGGTATTTTCGGAGATATTGCAAATGCCGGTACAACTCTTTTGAATTGTCTTTCCTGTAAAATATCCTAATAGTCCATAATCAAGTTCATTTTCTAAATCCGTCTCGTTAACTATTTCAACCATTGGTGATCTGTTTTCATCAATCCTCAAATCCGAATAAGGGGATTTTCCGGTTAATGCGCTGGCTAATGCACTTAAAGCGCTTTCTTTATTTGTAATAATATTCAGGTGTGAATTAGCCATTACAGCCGCACTGCTTTCAGCAAAGCTTACTTGGACACCTTCTTGTGGTATAGGTAAAATTTCGTATGGAATACATGAAAAGGTTGGTATGACTCCGATCTTTTCATACGCCCTTGCTATTTCAAACTGTTTTTCGATAAATTCAGGCGATAATTCTGGTAGATTTTCTCTATCAAAGCCCATCGGGTTAAGTGATGTATTTACCCTTACTTTCCCATCTTTGCTAATTTCTCTTAAAAACTCTAATCCACTATCTCCGATAGTATTGTAGTTAACTCCTGAAACATGTGCCCATTTGATGGGTACAAGCTTTTCTGCATCTGTTGCTTCTCCTATTGCTACCAATATCCTGTAAGCAGCAGAAGTAGCCTCGCCGTATTCTCCGGACAATCCTTTCTCCTCATCATGCGTAAGATGCATCTTTGTTTTATTAATGGCACAATATAATATTATTTTATCCCATTATTTGATGTCATATTTGTTGCCCTGATAATGATGTCAATTAGCTTAAATTATTATATTGGTAAATTATAGCATCATTACTAGACGTTACCAATGGTTTTCCAAGAACGTCAGAAAGGTAGTTTTGTGACCGAACCGCAATCAGGAATTATCGGTAATGTTATTAATAATAATATGCTGATATGGCCACTATAGATCCAACGGAAAGTAAAAAACCGTTGCTGATATACTAATTGACGATCGAAATTGTTTTGATCTCTTTTCATATGTTAATCAATTGTTGTATAAAAGAAAAAATAGTACGTTCGATAAATGGTTCAAACAATCTCTGCATCCAACTCCAAATTGCCTTGTTTTGATTTGTCCAAACAAAGTAATGGATACCCTGCTCACTCTATCATGCCAAAAAATGTTGATTGAGCGAGCGTACGTAAATTATATGATATACCGCCATCGAATTACGAGGAATTCTTCTCTATCAAAGGCGGTGGTCCATCTACAGTTAGAGTAGAGTACTAGTGTTAATAGCAAAGTTAATTTTGGTACGAAATTTTCATAGAAAGATCCTGCTAAGAATTCTTTTGCCCACGGAGGCAAGGATGGTATCCGCTATTTTGTTGATAGATAAATTTATGATGGCTCTATCCAATTCTTACAATCTTCAATTGAGGGGGCTGACATTTCCAGAATCGAAAGGGTTGTCACCATCAAAAAATTGTCTTACTATGACTCTAATATTTCTATAATGGGGAAAAAGGAGAGAATTTATGATCGTAAATTCGACGTTAGGGTAAGATCCTAGCCATTGTTCTAGGAAATAATGTTACGTTTTTGATGTCGTCAAAATCTAATATCCATCTCAGCAGTCTCTCCAAGCCTAGACCAAACCCACCATGTGATACTGACCCGTATTTTCTAAGATCCAAATACCATGAATAATCATTTGGATTTAGGTTTGTCTCTCTTATCCTGTTTGTTAATTTTTCAAGATTGTCTTCTCTAATCCCACCTCCTGAAATCTCGCCATATCCTTGAGGAGCCAAAAGGTCTACCGCCAATCCTGTCTTCTCATTTAGCGGATCTTGTTTAACGTAGAAGGGTTTTATGCTCAAAGGATAGTTTGTTACAAATATCGGATTAGATCTATCCTTTGTTAGTTCTCTTTCTGATTCAAGATTTAGATCGTCTCCCCATTCAATTAGCCTTTCTTTCCCATCATGATCTCGGATTCTGCATTCTACGGATCTCAAATTATCTATTGCTCTGTCATAAGTTATTTTTTCAAATGGAATTGAAATTTCATCTAATTTTTTTATTGCAGCTGTATTCAAAAACTCTAGTTCCTTCTTATTATGTTCCCTGATCTGAGTTATAATACTGAATATTAGTTTCTCTTGAATGGTAATAAGATCGGTCATATTTATCCACGGTGCTTCTGCTTCTAAATGAGTGAATTCTGCCAGGTGTCTTATGGTCCTTGACTTTTCTGCTCTAAAGGAGGGGCTAATGGTCCATACAGGGCCTAAGCAGTAAATCATTGACTCGAGGTATAGTTGAGAACTTTGGGACAAGTATGCTTTTTCATTGAAATATTTCACCTCAAATAGCGTGGACCCTCCCTCTACAGAGCTCTGAACGAGTATTGGTGGAGTTATTTCCATCCAATCGTCTTTAGCAAACCACTCTCTGGAGTATTTTAATAATGAATTTCTTAGTTTTCCAACATTTATCATTTTTCTTGTCCTTAGTGACAAATGCCTAAAATCAAGTAGGATTTCGTCACTCTGATACTCTCCTATAGGATAGTCCGCATTGGCTATATTGAAAATCAATATTTTGTCCACTTTTACCTCGTATCCACCTTCAACCGCTCTTGGATCTTTTTCCAATTTTCCTTGTATTTCTATGGAAGATTCGATCATCAAATCCTCGCATAATTTTGAAGGACATATAGCTTGAATAATGTCTCCTCTATCATCTCTTAATATTATGAAGGTTTTTTCTTTCTGCTTTCGTAGTCTATGAATCCAGCCTCTCAATAAAATGGTCTTTCCTATATTATCTTCTGTTCTTAAATCTGCGATCCGCTTAAACAATACATACTTTGTTACTGAAATATTTTATTTATCTTTGCTCTGTGGCATTGAGTTAGTAATGAGGGTCTTCAAAGTAGTAGACTATACGTCGGTTTGAAATATTGTAGTAATCTATATCCATGCTACAATTACAAATGTGCGATGCATATGTCTTTTACACAGAGCCTTTGTTTATTCCGCCCTTACTAACCAACACCCGTTTCCTCTCAGGCTTAAAAAATTATTTTCTCTGTTTGTTATTAAGGAAGAAAGATTAGGTTAAATGTAGGAATCGTCAATGTTTTTCCAGTAGATTTACGTTCATTCTCCTAGTTAAATTCCTAATTGCCATCTTTTTAATATTAAACTGCTTGTTTGAATGATTAGTATCATCTATACTATATTATCAATACCATCAAAGCTAAAAAATCACTAAAAGATATCTATTGGTCTTAGTATTGCTCCGTTTTTATTTTTTAAATTTCTTAATAATTTGGATAAAATGAAAAATAGAAGCCGCCTAGAAATTATAGCAATGATCCTTGAAACAGTAGGTGATAATGGTGCGATACAGGCTAAAATCATGTACAAAGTATATCTTTCGTTTCTCCAAATGAAAGAATACTTAGCTAACCTTATGAAAAACGACTTGATCATTTATGATGATGGGGCTCAAATTTATAAGATGACTGAAAAAGGAAGACGCTTTCTGATACTGTATAAACAAATGACAGAATCAATAACCATGACAAAACCAATACTCTAATTTTTTTATTTTATCGACATACAAAACTTTGATCAATTTATAAAGAAGATTTTTTCAATTGTATTCGTGATTTTTGATACCGGTTTGAAATTGAACGAATTAAAAGAAAATTCCTTTGAGAAAATCACGATAGAAAGAGAAGAGATTTTGATTGGAAAAAGAAACAATCGGGTATATGCTTTTAGCAATAGGTGCCCACATAAGGGTGCGTCTTTATCCAAGGGAAACTTCCTTGGAGATAATGTAGTTTGTTATATGCACGGATACGAATATAATATTTTTACAGGAAAACTAGAAAACATGAAGTCATGGAAAAAAGATGATACTTGGATTGAACAAAATGAACAATGGAGACATTCTGACGATCTTAGAATCTACAAAATTCATTTGAATGATGAGAAAATTTTAGTTGAAATATGAAATAAATTAATTTTTTATTACAATTCAAGCCATGCGGCCTAAGATAAGTTAACTTGCCTATCATTCTGGTACCGAATCAATTATCAACTTTCCGTTTTCTGTTTTTACAAATAAGAACCTGTTGTCTTTGAAAATTAATGTCAATTCGTTGTCTTTCTCTTCAACATCTAAGAGTTCTTGTCCCTTGATACCATCAAATTTAGCCATAATAGATGGCAATTATATGTGATATTTAAATTAAATTATTTTGCTAAGTCTAGTCATTAGATCTCTTGCGTAATTAGTCCAAACAGCTATATTTCCTTCACTCTAATACAAACCTGTACTTTCTTTGCTATCCTATGATAGGTTATCCAAGAAACAATTGCTTTTT
>JBBRRF010000004.1:0-20287 GCA_038200885.1 Candidatus Nitrosocosmicus sp. | reverse complement strand
TACCTATCCTTATGCTTCTATTTGTTGTAAGTCATTTCTGATTATAGCACCACCAGCATCTTTATGGTGATCTAAATTATAACCAATTCTTTTTCTTCCTCCATAATAACTTTTTAAATCAGAAATTCCTATTGGGCCATGTAAATACACCTTTCTTACTAGAGATGCACATCTAGTATACCACCAGTCTCTGTTTTGAGGAATTTTTTCTGCATGAGTGCCGGTTTTTACATAGCTAGCCCATTCTGGAGGATTTATTTTCTTATCTTTTTTAAGTTGATCTGATAATTTTGTTATCAAGTCATCTGCTGGAACATCAAAAACCTTTGCCATTTAATATTACAAATTTCTTTCATTAATTTTCCCTTATAATCCTTATTCTTTATCTTGTAATCTGTATGCCCAAAAGAATAAAATATCAGGTTTGGTTGGACTTTTCAATAATTTTTCTATAAGTGTGGCCACATAATTTGCAGGTTATCCTTAAAGCCTTTGTATTAGACCTACCTATCCTAATGATTGAATCCCTACCAGGTATGATAAAGTTTTTACATTGCTTACAAAAAAGAAGCTTATATTCAAAAGGAATTTTTAGTTTATACTTTAAGATAATTTTCTTAGCAATCACAATGTGGTGGTCAGAGAATTCATCTCTAGAATATAGTGCTCTATCAATCAAAACTTTTACTCTTTGCATTGCTATTTGTTTTATTACGCTTTTCTTCATGACATACCTTTTTGTGATTGATTTGCTCTTTGCATCATATATCTTTAAATAATAATTATTTCCCTTTAAATCAGTATCATTTGTTAAATTTGATCATAGCGGATACTTCTCTTGAAACTATACCTATTAATGTTCTCAAGCATCAATCTCTTAAAAAAATTCGTAATAGTGGGAAAAAGCCTAAAGAAATCTTGTTAGACAGATCTCTTCATCATTTTGCTATGATGTCTGCTAAACTGGATGAGGATTATAAGAGGGGAAGACCAGATATCCTTCACATTGCGTTGCTTAATGCATTAGCTACGCCTCTATACAAAAGAAACCATCTTAGGGTGTTTATTCATACGGTTGATAATAACGTTATTTTAGTAGGGAATAATGTTAGGTTTCCCAAGTCTTATTTTCGATTTGAAGGTCTGATGCTAAATCTTTTTAGAGATAAGAAAATAATTTCAGAAGATGGGCAGTTATTATTGGATCTTCGGCCTAATACTAATTTTGGAGATCTATTAAAGGTGTTTGTTAAACCTGAAATAGTATTTGGTTTTTCGACAACAGGTACCTTTAAGAGCCTTGAATCGATAGGCGCTGATCTGGCCTCATATGCAAATGGATGTGTTGTTATTGGAGGCTTCCCAAAGGGACATTTCTCAAAAAACATTGAATCCTATTTTGACAAAAAGCTATCCGTATCAGACATGGGATTAGAATCCCAAATAGTTATCTCTCGATTGTTATATGAATTTGAAAAAAATATTCTTGTCTAAAAAAATTAATGGGTTTATCTAGCCCTTCTGGCCATCGATGCTAATGCATATACTAGACCAATACTTAAACCGACTGCTAACGGTACCCAAACTCCCCAAGCTTCAGGGTTTATCACAACTTGTAAGAACTGCAACATTGAGGGTTATAGATCATGGATGTATATAAGGTTTGTACTGCCTTATTTTTTATTCTAAATACAACATTATTGAATAAAAAAAATCGATTACTATGATATTTTATTTTTGTAAATTGACATAATATTATCATATTCTTACGGAATCGTGGATTCTAATGGACTATGTATATTTACTTTAAATTACCCTATCGAACTGATTTTATATATGAAGATGCAGAAAGAGCTGCGCAAATTTTGTCCGAAATGTAAAACTCATACTATTCAAGCTGTTTCTACTTATAAAAAGGGTAAAGATAGAAAGGGCGCTCAGGGTGCTAGGCGCCACGCAGAAGATAAAAAGGGCTATGGTGGTCAAAAATTCCCTGAATTAAAAAGGACCGCTAAAACTACTAAAAAAGTAACCCTGAAATATACATGCAAAACTTGTCAAAGAAAGACGATGAAACAAGGAATGCGAATTAGGAAATTGGAGATCCAAGCTTAGTTGGAGTGAATGATTGTGAAAAAACATAACATTATGATCCCAAAACCTCGTAGTCACTTTGTAAAAGTCGAATGTGATTCATGCAAAAATATTAAAGTCTTGTATACTTACGGTACAAAACCTATATCATGTCCATCTTGTAATGCTGAACTTTTGGTGAATACCGGTGGCCAGGCTCAAATACTGGGCAATATCTTAGAAACCTTGGATTAATCATTTCTTGATGATTTCAAATTCTACAATCCAATAAATTTTTCTGCTTTTTTCAAGTCGTCAACCGTGTTAATATTATAAACTAATTCCAGATTACTCATGATCATTGGTACTTCTTTGATTTGGTCTATATGCTCCAATCCAGCAATAGTATGAAAATCTAATATCGAAATCCCAGTATAACAATAATCAACTTTACTAATTTCTGTCACGAAAGTTGAGGGAACGAAATTGTTCTGAATAAACATTTTCTTGTCTACAACTATTGCGACACTAGAACTACTCTGATATAAATCTATAATTTCGTCTAGGGTTTTAGATGATATCAAGGGAAGATCGGTAGGTAAAAACAAAATTTTATTAATAGCAAAATCTTGATTTCCATTTTTTCCTTCATTTTCTTTATCTTTGAAGAATTGGAGTACAATTAGGTAATCATTTGAAAATCCGCTACCAGTTGTCTCTATCAGTGTTATCTCATTACAGTATCTGCTTTTTAGGTACTCTTTGGTTTTTACTGTATTCTTACTCACTGCAGCATATATCTTAAAGTTCTTTTTTGAATTCTGTACTGCCTCTATCATATAATCTATCAGTGATTTATTCTTCAATTCTAAGAGGGGTTTTTCTACTTTGACCGTTGGATCTGTATTCAGTCTACTTCCTTTTCCTCCACACATTAGAACACAACTAATCATTTCTCTCTTTTTGTCAATTTGATTTTGTTAATTTAACAGCTAATAAAATTTGCTCCTTAATTATGACATTCTTTGATTGATTTCTTGGCTAATTTTATTATTCTTACTATCTTGCTATTTGTTCAAATTGCTAATCTACCTATCTATCTATAAATCCATCAACCAACCAACCAACCAACCAACCAACCTATTTCATTTTTAGTTTCGCTAAATTTCCACTTCATGCATATCCAGATTCGATAGATTGTAGTTGATTTGAATATTACTTATCTACATGCCTTTCGTACATTAAATTTAATAAAATAAATATTGGCTAGAGTTTCATTCTTTTATTTTTTCAATCTGCCTGTAATTTGCTCGTTACAAAAACAAGATTAAATCTTTATGACAGCGATAAGAGTGAACAAAGTCTTACTATTTCGTTTGTTGCTCCCATTACATCTCCTGTAATTCCTCCAAAGTTCTTTTTTGAAATATAAATGACTATAAAACAACAAATAATTCCTACAATAAATATCTGTAATCCAATCACACTCATATTTGAATTCAAGACTATCAAAACTATCAAAACTATAGTAATGATTGTTGCGATTGCCATTTTCTTTTTTGATTTCATATTTTTTGTAAACAATGAACTATATCCATTCCAAGCTGACTCGCAATAATGCGATTGCAGTACCATAGAATATTTCGACATGATTTCGGAGAGAATTATTGCAATCATTAATCTGTCCAAACTTGTGATTGAAGAGATTGCTATTACCATTCCAATAACGTATCCTGAAATTGCGACAGTTCCAGCTGATCCAATCCTTGGGTCATGCATTACGTTGTATTTCTTTTCTTTGTTTCCTCTTACCATAATACCATCGGCAAAATCTGCGAGGGCGTCAGTATGATGTATGCCTGTTAAGACTATTAGAAACATTGTTACTATGAATGCCGATACAAATTGATTAAATAAATAAAAGGAAATTAATACTACAGGAATGGTTAAAAGTCCTATTAATAGTCCAATAAAAGGGAACAAAAACATTTTTTTTGAAATATTCTCTAAACCATCACTCTTACCTAATTTTCCAATCGGTATTATCGTTAAAAATGAAATGATTTCTAAGATGCTTTTAAATACCAAATAATATTGTCCACCAATCAAAATAGTTCAAAATCATAATAACAGGAATTAGAAAACTGAACATAAATATCAGTGTCGCTATCTTGCTTATTTTTAAGGATGTTTTGCATTTTTGGATAGTAAGTTGTTCTTTCATATCTCCTAATTTATAATGATCAATCTTCTCTAACTGAATTTTCAATCCTCCAGCCATAATTGACATTGGTACACCTGCATTGAAACTTTCGGTATTTTGGTAGTCTCTTTTAAATATTTTTATTGCATTTTTCCAATCTTGCCCGCAAACCATCATGGAGATAATCAAAAAAACTGATGATAATCGCGCAGGTATGGCATTTACAATAGTATCAAGTTTAGCTGACATCCATCCCACTTTATTATAGTAATCATCCTTGTAAGCGATCATGGAATCTAATGTGTTTATGGTTCTATACATCATAGATCCTGGAATACTTAAAAGACCATAATAGAATAGTGGCGAGAGTATACCATCTACAAAGCTTTCTGCTACACATTCGATACAAGCTGATAGAATTCTGGACTCTGACAGATTTCGTGTGTCTCTGCTAACAATTTTTGATAAATTTTTGCGGGCTTTATCCAAATCATTTTTGTCTAATTCCACCAAGATCTCCTTGATATGGTTGTCCATAGCTCTTATTGAAAATGTTGTTTTTAACAATGCTGCCGATACTATGACAAAAAAAATAGTACCTAACAAAAAAAGTGATTGCATACTAATATAATAAACTACCAAACTAACCATGACTGTTAATCCTAGTGCTAATATCGATCCCATTACCTTTTCAAAATTTTCTTTCTCTTTCTCTTTCTCTTTCATATATCTAGAAGCATTCTTTATCATTTTAATAAAGAAGTTTATAATTCTGCCAATCAGTACAACGGGGTGTATCCTATTTGGCGGTTCGCCTAAGGTGATGTCTATCAAAGTCGCGATAAATAAGATTGATATGATTTCTGTTACGATTTCAAGTGACATGGTTTGATTGTTTTATCTAATTATTTTTTTTAGAATATAATCCATGTTGATTGATGATTCTAATTTTTCTGCAAACCTACTGATCTCTGTGTCTAAATCTAACTGATCTCTCGCTTTTTGATAATTGTCTGTCTTGTCATTTTTCTTGACCGATCGAGTATATGTTCTCTTGTTTTTGTTTTCATTCTGACCTTGTTTTATTTCATTGTCATTATTATCTCTGTCTAGGGAGTCCTCTTTTGGTATATTGTGATCTATTTTAGGAATGATACCTAAAAATGGTTTTGATATTTTTGACTCGATCTTTTTTATTGCGGGGAATAATATTGTATTATCTCCGCGAAATTTGTTAATTATAATTCCTTTTACTAATCGTTGATGTGATGGTTTTAACAACATCATTGTTCCTAAAATGCTAGCGAAACATCCTCCACGTTCAATATCTGAAACCAGGATTACTGGTGCATTTACTTTTTCTGCAAAAATCATGTTGGCGATGTCGTATTTTTGTATATTTATTTCAGCAGGCGAGCCTGCTCCTTCTAATATTATTATTTCGTATTTCCTTCTTAATTCTCTGAATGCGTCCAATGCTATTCTAAAACCATTATCGAGAACAAAATCTGAATAGTAATCTTTAGCCTCCATTACCGACAAGAATTCACCGTTTGTATATATTCTGCTCTTGCTGTTACCTATTGGCTTTAATAATAATGGATTCATGTTAGAGTCAGGAATCGCTCTACTTGCCAGAGCCTGAATCGCTTGAGCATTTGCTATCACTTTATCTGTGTTTTCTATTTTATGTGTAAATGAGGACATGTTTTGGGATTTGAAGGGAGCTACTTTGAATCCTTTGTTGGTCAAAATTCTGCATAGTGCAGTAACAAGCATACTTTTGCCAGCTCCCGAAGACGTCCCCTGAATCATTAACAGTTTTGATTTCAAAGTGCTCCTTCCAATGATTCTAAAAGAACATTATTCTCTTTTGGAGTCTTGATGGCTACTCTAATAAATTTGTCATTCATGCCTCTAAAACTCTTGCAGTCTCTCACAAGGATTCCGTTCTTTATTAATAATTTGCTAGTTAGTTCTGTGGATGTTTTCTCATTTAGTATCTCGATCAAGTAAAAATTGACATCACTTGAGATTGCCCTTATTTTTCTGCTTTTTTCAAGCAATTTGAAAACTCTTTTCTTTTCAGAAATGTTGTTTTTCCTAGCGGCTTTGATATGAGATTTGTCTTTTAGCGCTTCTATGGCTGCAATCTGGGCTAATCCATTCACGTTCCAGCTAATCAAATTGTTATTTAATTTTTGAATATTCTCGTTGGTCGATAGCGCATAGCCTACTCTCAAACCTGCTAGACCGAATGTTTTTGTAAGCGATCTTAAAATCACTAAATTATTGGAATCCTTTATTAGATTAATAAAATAGTTATTGTCGTTTTCCCTTTTAGCATCCGTAAATTCGATGTAGGATTCATCAAGCAGGATTGGAATCTTTTTATCGATCTTTTCTAGTATTTCTAGTATTTCTTTTCTGAAAAACTTTCCTGTAGGATTATTTGGATTGCATAAGAATACTGATCCTATTCCATTGTCTGGATTGTTTGTTAGCTTTGCAATCGAGTCTGAATCAATTTGAAAGTTATTGTCAAGAGGGGGTACAAATACCAATTTTGATTTCCTGCGTTTTGCAGCAAGCTCGTATTCACAAAAGGTGGGTATTGGAATAAGTGTTTTTTTTCGGGCAAAGGCAGCGGCGAAATAATGTATTAATTCTGTAGCACCATTTCCCGTTATTAAATTCTCATTTCCGTCAAGATCAAATTCACAATCGATATACTCTATTATCTTTTTTTTCAATTCAGTGCATTTTGGATCAGGATAAATATAGGCTAGTTTGATGTTGGTTCTTAATTTTTCAAAAACTTTCTTGGAAATTCCAAGAGGATTTATGTTTGAACTAAAATCTATTCTTATATTCTTTTGACTATTTACAGAATAGATTCCACCATGATGACAATGTTGCAAAGTCGTTTCAATCAGATGAGTTCTTATCTTCTTTTTTAGTATGAAAAGATCTTTTCACCTATTGTATAATAGTTTTATTTTTTTACGCTTTAAAAAGGATTATTAATTGTTTTATGTCTAACCATTTCAATATGTTAAAAGTAGCGTTAATCGGTTCAACTGGCGCTGTTGGTCAAGAATTTGTGGTTGCACTTGACAAACATCCTTGGTTTAATTTAACTCATGTTGTCTCTTCTGAAAGATCTGCTGGTAAAAAATATGTCGATGCAATTAGAGATCCTCAGTCGGGTATACTAAAGTGGCATAATCGAGAACAAATCCCAGAATATGTTAGAGATAAAACCATATCTAAATTTGATGACATAAATCCAAAGGAGTTTGACATGATTTTTACTGCTTTGGAATCTGATGACGCACAAATAATAGAACCAAAGTTAGCCGCTCATGTTCCTGTTATTAGTACCGCTGCTGCTTTTAGATACGAAAAGGACGTCCCAATTTTGATACCTGGAATCAATGATGACCACACTGATCTTTTAAAAAAGCAGCAGGAGGAGCGTCAATGGAACGGCTTTATTGCTCCAATGCCTAACTGTACTACTACTGGGCTCGCTATTACTCTAAAACCTTTGATTGATAGCTTTGGAGTGAAAAGTGTCTTTATGACCTCAATGCAAGCATTGTCTGGAGCAGGTAGGTCTCCCGGTGTAATTGCTTTGGATATATTAGACAATGTCATTCCATACATTCCTAAAGAGGAAGAAAAAGTTCAAATAGAAACCAAAAAAATATTGGGTAAATATGATAAAGAGTCTAAAGAAATCTCTGTTAATGATGTAAAGGTCAGTTGTACCTGTACTAGGGTACCAGTATCTGATGGTCATACTGAGGTGGTTTTTGTAGAGACAATCGAGAATGCAGCCCCCTCGTCAGTTAAAAAGAAAATGATGGAATTTTCTGACAATGTATCTATAAAGAATCTTCCTACTGCTCCACGAGATTACATTGTTGTCAATGATGATCCGACAAGACCTCAACCACGAGTAGACAGAGAAATCAACGATGGTATGACCACAGTGGTTGGTAGACTAAGAAAGGATTCCGTGTTTGACAATGGTATAAAGTATGTTCTACTGACTCACAATGAAAAAATGGGTTCGGCGAAAGGAGCGGTATTACTAGCCGAGTTGTTCAAAACAAAAAAAATTATATAATTTTTTTTAAAAATAAACAAACTTTATAACAAAAATAAAAATTATACATTTATTAACCACGAAAAAATAGTATATTTTGAAATTATGGGAAGAATTGACGATCTTGATCTCAAAATATTAAGCGAGTTGTCAAAAGATGCAAGTATATCGGTTCCCAGGCTTTCAAAAAAAATCAATATCAATTCCTCTGTAGTTTATAGCAGAATCAAGCGACTTGTCAAGAGAGGTTTGATTAAGAAATTTACTATTGTAATAAATGATGAAGCCTTAGGTTTTAATGTTAAAGCACTGACTGGAATTACCATGGATTCTAAATTAAGGGATAATGTGCTTGGAGAGCTTTTTAAAATTCCCGAGGTCAGGGAAGTAGCTGAAGTTACTGGAAGATTTGATGTGCTGGTAACCATGACTGCTCGTTCTCTAGATGAAATGCATCAAATCATATCTGAAAAAGTGGGACGGATCGAAGGGGTCCAGAAAACTGAAACATTTATTGAGATGAGAAAGACTTCACGAGAAATAATATCAAATTCTTTATCAAAGTAAAAAAAATTCTCTCAAGATATAAATAACTATTTTATTTATAATATGGTGGTAGGTTAATAGACTATTTGGTTTTAGAGATGAAGACAGTTGGTAACCAAGTTAAAAATTATTATGAGCTCACAAAACCAAAAATTTGGTATTTACTTGTTTTCACAGCTATAGGTGCTGCGGTATCAGCATCCTGGTTATTTGATGTTCAGGTCAGTTGGATGACTTGGGCTTTATTGTTCTTTGCAATCGCTGCAGGCTCTGCAGCTGCGGATACACTTACAGGATATAACGATAGAGACATTGACGCAATAATGGAAAGAACCAAAGGCCGTCCGATTCCCTCGGGAAGAATTTCTCCACGTAATGCTTTAATTTTTGGGCTCATTTTAACAGGAATTTCTCTGGTTTGTTCTTGGTTCATAAACATATGGGCATTTGGCTTAATGGCATTTGGCTTGTTTGATAACATCATAGTATACAGCAAATGGCTAAAACGAACCAGTCAATCTAATATTATATTAGGTGGATTTTCTGGTGGTGCCCCAGCATTAATTGGCTATATCGCAATAACATTTCAAGATGTGGATATAGGCATTGCAATGGCCTGACTGGTCTTTTTCTGGATTCCTACACACATCTGGAGTTTAGCCTTACATGTAAAAGAAGATTACAAAAAGGCCAATGTTCCAATGCTTCCTGTTGTATCAAGCGAATCTAAGTCTGTGAGAATAATAGCACTAACAACTTTGATGATGGTTGTATTTAGTATACTGCCATTTTTCTTTAATCAATTTGGTTTGATATATCTTTTGACTGCTACCGTATTTGGTATTGTGATGATAATTTTGTCTGTGTGGTTATTGCTAAGACCAAGTGAAAAAACTTCTTGGTTAGTATTCAAATTTAGCAGTCCATATTTGGCAGCATTGTTTATTGCTTTTATGGTAGATGCGTTCTTCCACTAGATCGCTTTCTTGTTTTTTTCTACTCGGGACAAATCAACTCTAGATTTCTGCTTGCTCATGCTTTTTGAAATTCATCTAGTTTTTTCACCTTCAAGTCGAACTTTTCTTTGAATTTGGGAATATTGATAATGAACCTTTCATGTTTTCCCTCTCCTATCTGTTCTAAATTGTCTTCTGTAGATACTTTGAATTGAACTCTTCTTCCATCAACTCCTATGATTTCGGCTTTCAGAATTATCTCCGCCCCTACAGGAGTTGCAGCAGTATGATTAATGTCCACAACGGTACCTACCGAATCCCATTCTGAATCAACCCTTAGAAATTGCTCTTTCAATAACAGTCTACAGGTTTCTTCCATTTCTGATATCATTGAAGGTGTCGAGAAAACGTTTTCGCCTTCCCAAAGAAAACTGGTGGTCTGATTGTGGCTAACTTTAATTCTCCTTTCATTTTTGGTTCCTAATTTGATGTCAAAATCCATAAGAATTATTCAGTTCGCTTTGATAAATTATTTGTTGGTCTTGATCTCTATCTTTTTTGGTATTTTACTTGTGAAACCTATAAAAGGGGCTTACCGAAGAATTGTACCATTCTATTAAGGTGATATGAGAATATGGCTTCAATTCAACAAACAGCTGGTGGTATGCCAGTATTAATATTAAAAGAAGGAACTAAAGAAAATAAAGGCAGAGAGGCGCAAAAAAATAACATTTCTGCAGCAAAATTGGTAGCGGAAATTGTAAGGTCTAGTTTAGGACCACGTGGCATGGATAAAATGCTAGTGGATTCTTTGGGTGATGTCACTATTACCAACGACGGTGCAACTATTTTGAAAGAAATAGACGTTCAACATCCTGCCGCTAAAATAATGGTAGAGGTTGCAAAATCTGTCGATAACGAAGTTGGTGATGGAACTACCTCATCTGTAATTTTTACGGGCGCGCTTTTAGAAAAAGCAGAACAATTGATAAGCAAAGATGTTCATCCGTCTGCAATTGTAGATGGATATACTGCAGCTTCTGAGCAAGCACTAGTTATCTTAAATAAAATTGCAATAAAAGTTAATGTCAATGATAAGGATCTTCTTATCAAAATTGCAAAAACCAGTATGGAATCTAAATTGGTATCTGATGATAGTCCCATATTGAGTGAAATTGTGGTAAGTGCTGCCAAACAGATTGCAGAAAAAAATACCTCAGGTGACGGTTTACGAGTGGATTTAGACAATATCAAGGTTGAGAAGAAAGCAGGAGGTTCTATTCGTGATACAACATTCATCCAAGGAATTGTTTTAGATAAGGAAATAGTTCATGCTGGAATGCCAAAGAGAGTTGATAACGCAAAGATTGCTCTCATAAATTCTGCTCTTGAAATCGAAAAAACTGAAATGAGTGCAGAAATTAGAATCAGTGAGCCTCAGCAAATGCAAATGTTCTTAGAAGAAGAAAATAGGATGCTCAAGGATATGGTTGACAAGATAAAATCAGTTGGGGCTAACGTCGTATTATGTCAAAAGGGAATTGATGATATTGCACAACATTATTTGGCTAAGGCAAATGTACTTGCAGTAAGGCGAGTAAAAGAAAGCGACATGTTCAAACTTTCAAAGGCTACGGGCGCAAGACTGGTAAATAATCTAGATGACTTGAGTGAAAGTGATTTGGGTATCGCTAATTTGGTTGAAGAAAGAAAAGTTGAAACTGACAAGTGGGTGTTCATAGAAGGATGCAAGAATCCAAAAGCAGTAACCATTCTTGTACGTGGTGGATCACAAAGAGTAGTTGATGAAGCTGATAGATCCTTACATGATGCATTGATGGTTATGAAGGATGTGTTGGAAAAACCATCTATAGTTGCAGGCGGTGGTTCACCTGAAGCATACATAGCCAATGAATTAAGACAATGGTCTAGCAGTCTTGAAGGACGATCACAATTGGCCGCACAAAAGTTTGCTGAAGCATTAGAAGTAATACCTTTAACCCTTGCAGAGAATGCTGGTATGGATCCTATTGATACCATGGCTGACTTGAAGGCAAAACAATCAAAGGGATCCAAATGGATTGGTATAAATGTAAAGACAACTTCTGTTTCAGATATTTATAAAAATAATATACTCGAACCAACTGTAATTAAAGAACAAATCATAAAGTCAGCTACTGAAACCGCTTGTATGCTGTTGAGAATTGATGACGTCATTGCAGCCACAAAATCTCGAATGCCTGCTGGTCCTCCTGGTGGCATGGGTGGCATGGGCGGCATGGGTGGCATGGGCGGCATGGGCGGCATGGGCGGCATGGGCGGCATGGATATGGACTAATCCATTCGCTGATTCTGCAAAAAAAAGATTAATTTTTTTATATATGTCCACCGTTTTATTCTATTTATTTTTTAAGCCTTTTTGATACCATTATATTTATCAAAATTCAAAATTCATACCGTGAATCCTTGGACTTTTATTCCATCTTCTTCTCCTATTCCATTTCCTTGCTCTCTCTCATCACCGTTTTACGATTTGTCTTGCTCATCGAATTCTTTAGAAAGTATTTTTTCTTCAACGGGTAATGATTCTTTTCCACGTCCAAATCATAATCAAAATCTTCATAAAGAAAACACAAACCAGTCTGACAAAATGGTTAAAATAGAAAATAGGAAGAGTTTGACAAATCGGATTTTTGGGAATTCCCAAACTCATGATATTCTCAGAATCCTGTTGATCAAACTTTCAGATATAAGGGAAGATAGGTATCATCAACCACAGGTTACCATTTTGCCTGATTTTTTTATAGATAGAATTATTGAAGTATTGGACTATCCTATTTTTATGAATGATATACAAAAAAAGATTGTTGCGGGAGGCGGAAGTATGCGAGGGTATTCTAGTGTAGATATCAAAGGTGGTAACGCAGTCAATATGGCATATAGTTTAGCAAAACTCGATGTTCGTGTAGAGTTGTTTACCCTAGCAGATGAAATTGGTTCTGCTATTTTACGTTCTGTATTTTTACCCTACAGAACAAACGTGAATCTTCATATTATAAAAGGAAAACATGGATTATCGACAGCATTTGAATTTTCAAATTTCTCCGTCACCTCCTCCTCCTCCTCCTCTTCAAATGTAATGGTAAGTGATGTAGGAGACAACGATAATTTTGGTCCAGAACTAATTGAATCACAAGAAGTGAGGACGATTTTGCGATCATCTGATGCTGTGATAATGACAAATTGGGCGTCAAATCTAAGAGGAACCGACTTGTTGGATTATGCCTTTACAAATTCACCTAAATCAGTTCATTTTCTGGATCCCGCTGATATTGAGAGGAGATGTTTTGAATTCATTAATGTGCTAAAAAGCCGTTCCAATTTAGTAGACTTTCTAAGTATCAATGAAAATGAATATAATCTAATAATCAAAGCATTAGAGAGTGTAATTGATTATAACAATAGTACTCTTTTGACCTTTGATAGCAATTTATACCCTGATAATATTAGCGCCTTTTGCGAATCAGCAAAGTTGCTTTCTAATTTTATTAACTTAACCGTGTGTATACATACAACTAAGGGATCTGCAATATCTGACGGTCATGATTCGTTATTTGTGGATTCTATTGTTCCATCCAAAATTGATATTGTAAGTGGAGCAGGAGATTCATGGGATGCTGGTTTCATTTTTGGACACTTATATGGATTCACAACTATAGAGAAAATTTGTTTTGCAAATTTATTATCCGCACTCCATGTAGGAAATCTATTTGGTGACAACCCTTCCTTATCTGAAATTATTGATTATATCAGATCTAGTTATTTCTAAATACATTATCATTGTGGAGGGCAAAATAATAGAGAAATATTGCCGTGACGGTTTTACAGTCTATTATTGTACCATCATAACAATATTTGATAGCATCCTTTAATTCAACAACAAAGTTAGTAATGTTTTCATCCTCATCCATTTTTTTTGGGTTATCCAGTTTAGACATATTTTCTGCAACGAAAAAATGCATTAATTCGGTATCATAACTTGGTGCCAAAAAACATCGAGTAAGAGGTTTTAGCACCCCTGTATATCCTGTTTCTTCTGCTAACTCCCTTTTTGCTGCTTCATGGGGTATTTCATTATTTTCAATCTTACCTGCAGGTATTTCAATTAAATATTTGTTTACGGCATGTCTGAATTGTTTAATTAACAAAATCTCTTTTTTATTTATGATGGGGATTATTCCGACAGAAGGACTATGCTCGACTACTTCCTTTCTAAAGACTTTTCCATTGTAGTTGAATGTATCTATTCTTAACCTTACCGGACCATCATGGACCACCTTTTTGTTTATAACACTGTACCCTTCTTTAGACATTAACTCATTAAAAGTAATTTTTGACTAATATTTACTAATTGTATCTCTATGGTGTCTTTGGGCATCAGACGGATCTTTCTCTATCTCTCTTTTCATATCTAATTATCAAGCAATTACTCTGTGCGGGATTTGATGAGAAACAAAAAAAATTAATCTCCGATAAAATTCCAATTAATAAACGGGGTATGAATCATGAATGACCAAAAAGCTGAAAGAAATTTCGATCTAGCTGTTGATAAACAAACTGTTATGACTTTGGGCTCACATTGCTCGTTACAGGTATTAAAAGGGGCCAAAGACGAGGGTTTCAACACCTTGTTAGTATGTGAAGAAAAACGATTTAACATGTACAAGCGGTTCAAATTTATTGACAATATTGTCTCGATTAAAAATTTTAAAGAAATGGTAAATAAGAATTTTCAAGACGAATTAATTGAAAAGTTTAGTCCAATCTTGATCCCTCACGGAACCTTGATTTCTACATTAAATATGGATGAACTGGAGAGTATTAAGATACCTATATTTGGTAATAAATGGATCCTAAGATGGGAATCAGATAGAATGCTAAAACAACAATTAATGGACGAATCAAAGTTACCTTCGCCGACTCAAATCTCCTCTAAGAATGAAATCAATGGTTTGTGTATAGTGAAATTACATGGAGCGGCTGGAGGAAAAGGATATTTCTTGGTTACTGATAAAAAGGGATTCGAAGAACAGGCACAAAAACTCATAAAATCACATGTAATAGAGTCCGAGGAAAATTTGTTTATCCAAAAATATGCTAACGGAGTCCCAGTTTATTTACAATATTTTTATTCACCTATCACCAATGAACTCGAGTTATTAGGGATAGACCGACGTTATGAAACTGATATAGATGCAATAGGGCGAATCCCATCAAAGTATCAAATATCTTCTAACATTGAGCCGTCTTATACTGTTGTAGGAAATATACCAATAGTACTAAGAGAATCTTTGCTTCCTGAGGTTTACTCTATGGGTGAACGATTTGTTGAATCATCAAGAAAATTAGTCCCTCCGGGAATGCCTGGACCGTTTTGCATTGAAGGTGTTTATGATAATAATGCTAATTTTATAGCATTTGAATTTTCAGCGCGCATTGTTGCTGGAACAAACTTGTACGTTTCGGGTTCACCTTATTCAGATTTATTGTTTGAGACTCCAATGAGTATGGGCCGGAGAATCTCCTTAGAAATAAAAAGGGCTATTGAATCGTCTAAAATTGGTTTAATAACGACTTGATTTTTTCAATCATATGGTCACGATGGATGGAAAAAAAGATAGATTGATCAAATCAAGTCAGATTAAATCAAATTAATTTTGTCGATAATGTGAAATCTTTTCTCTTATCTATTTCAACCAACAAATCCATTCCTTCTTTAGTTATGACATAATACTTTGAATTCTTTAATACATAATTTTTCATCCTTTCTAGGTGATAATAGATAGATCCTGTAGATAGACCTGTGATGGTTCTGATTTCAGAAAAACATGCGGATCCATTCTTCTTTACAATAGCTCTTAATATTTTGATCCTGGTTCTTTTTGCCCTAAGCTGTGTATCACCCATTGACTCTATCATATAATCCTGTTTTTTTTTATTTCTTGCGGTGTTGTTTATTATAACTTAATTATATAAGAATCGATTAACTGTTCTCTTTTTATGAGTGCCATCAAACGTCATAGTGGTTTCGCGGTTACAATCTAGTCCCTATCTGCAATAGCAGTATACATCTTTAACTATCTTTTAATTTTGATTTTTTTTAGGCCTAGAATTATTGTTATTGCTATTTTTGTTGCTACTTGACCGATCCTGGTTCCCCTGTATTACATTTTTTCCCTTATCTGAAGGTATGATTTTCATTTTTTCATCCAAAAAACTCTTGTTAAACTGGTTGCCTTCAAATATTCTATCTAGAAAAATTGCTAATGCAGCAATTTCTGAGTGAGGTTGACTGCCAACTGCAATATTATAATCCGCAAGAAAATAAACCTCTTTTGGAACCTTTTCTGCTCCAATTATGACTAATATCCTTTGACTTAATTCTTTGATCTCTTTTATTTTTTGATTGATTGGCGCTCCATACATTGTAAGATGAACAACTATACCGCCATTTTCTTTCCATGTTTTCAGTATCTTTTTCCAATTGTCAATGATTTCAAGTCTAAATTCCTTTTCTCCTCCCCATCTTTTATTGACTTTATCTAGTGTTTTTTTTATTTCATCATCCACATCAGTCATGTAGATCACTTCACTTCCCATAGCCCTTGATACCAACACAGCATGAGTAGTAGTTCTGTCATCTCTTACCAGTCTATGTCCTATTCTAAGTACTGCTACAGATGGTGACATAGTCATTAGCTATATCTTCATCACAACCCTGCTATCATCTTTTCAGTCACTATTGGAGAAATCTAAAAATCAAATGATAAGATTGCAGCTTTTGTTGCTTTTAGTATTCTATTCTTCTACGTTCTCTTCATTGGGGTTTATAAATAGCGTTATTCCCAAAAACCGTTCCAGTTTCTTTGCTAAAATTTCATCAGGCCTTATCGAACCAGTTTCAATTTTCTTTATCAGCGTCACTTTTTCGTTAATCTTTTGTCCAAGTTGTTCGTGTGTTAGCCCCTTTTTACTCCTGGCATTTCTTATTAAGGATGGAAATTCCTGATCAATAATCATTTCATCAACCCAGTTGATTTTCTTTAAGGGTGGTGGTTTAATCTTTGGAGCTGCTCTTATTTTTCTGGCATAAAGATTCCTTGATCCTTGCTGAGGGCCAGATGCAGGTTTGGGGGATAAATATCCTACAGGATTTGTCACTTTTGGTGAACCTATGTTCTTTGAAACATTATTGGATTCTACTGGTTTGCCTCTTTTTGAACATGACAAACAGACACTCATAATTGATTTCTCAATTATTACTTTCTTGCTTACCTCGGTATGTTTTCCGCATAATTCACAAAAAGAAACCATGTATGTACTTAATCGGTTCTAATTTATTAGGATTTGGCGTCTTTGGCATCTTTGCCGTCTTTGGCGGCCTACTTTTCTCTGTTGTTCGTGTCTAGGTATATTACAACAAACGAGAGTTATCTACAATTGGGTGATTTCTAAGCATATACTCGAATTTGTTCTATGATATTTCATTTAATAGGCTGCCTGTTCCTGGCTTATCCAAGTAAGCTCTAGTAGCTGCTGCATGATTTCTTCTAACCTTTGATTTGTACACACCTCTTTTGATAAAATTAAAGGGTTATAATCTACCAAAGGAGGCGGCAGCCCACAATATATGGCTTAAAACCAAAGGGAATTGATAATGGTATATTTCTCCTTACAGACCGTAAAAATAACGTTAGACATTTTCCCGACTGACCTATAAGAATCTGGGTACACGTTGACACCATCGGGTCCGTCTTTCATATGACTGTCAAATTCTCTAGTTGTATATGGTATATGATGGAGCGAGATGCCCAGATCTGTGCCTGTCCGCCTCGTGGACATTTATAAAGAGTTTGATATATTATTTATTTGAATCAGTATCCACATTCTTTGCTATATTTAATGAAAAGCGACACCAAGGGACATCAAAGCCTAATTAATTAACCATTTATATATGTGTATATTAGGTCTCTGCTTATATAACATTAGTTTATCCCTTCCTTCATTTAATATATGAGATGAAACGGCGCAAACGGACATCCAACATCTCTAGTTTAACCTAATAGATCTTTAGCATATCAGCACTGGTATAGAAATTTCTAAAAAAGATATATTATTGACTGAAATTTGCATAAGATAATCCAAATATTGTAAAGATTATTACTAATGATAAAATGTTGACGATTTTCAAGCTACAGTAGTGATTTGTTGACTGACAAAATATATCCCTCTCACCTCTCGAGGTTCATTACTAGTTAGCAATCCAGATAGTTTTTATTGTGGATATCTCTAGTTAGGTTGTTTAATTGCAAAAGCTATTTCTAGATCCGTATCAGAAAATATGCTCTCATGTGGATTTTCTCTTTGGACGGGACATCAGCTCAATTCTTCCAAAAAATTTAGAGCTTGAATATTCTAGAAAAACTGGGAAAATCAAGAGTTTTAGCATAGATGGAAAACTAATCGGAACCTTTCGAACTGATGGGGGAATTGCATTAACTATTGACGGTGCCAAACTTTTTCTAAAACAAAAGGGGTATCAATCCAATTGTGTTGTACCTATTGAAGATGCTATACCCTTCGTATCAGAAGGCAGATCCCTCTTCGTAAAGCATGTGCTAAAATGTGGTGAGAACGTGAAAAGCGGGTCGGATGTTGCAGTAGTAGACAATAATGAATCTGTTCTAGCTGTGGGTCGATCTTTGTTGCCTTTTTCATACTATTTACAGTCATTAGATGATATTGCTGATCATAATAGAGGCTCGCTTATCCGTGGCATAGGTGTAAAAATTAGAGAAGGAATAAAAAGCAGAAGTACATAGGGATTTCTATGATGCGATCGGGCAATAGAGACATGCGCAGAATGCTTGACCGGATGGGTTTAGACATGAAAGATTTAGGTTCGGTAGAAGAAGTTATTATAAGAACCGATATGAAAGAAATATTTCTTAAAAAACCCCAAGTTGTTGAAATGAAGGGCAAAGATAGTACTATTTTTCAGGTTATTGCTACTGATATTGAAGAAACCAACAGGGATGTTCCTACTTTTAAGGAAGAAGATATTGTTTTAGTTATGCAACAGGCTAATGTCTCAAAAGAAAAAGCGATCGTTGCTTTGACAGATACTAAGGGCGATATTGCACAAGCAATACTAAATTTGACAGTTTAACAAGCACGTTCTCTTTTATCAACTGGTTAGGGATATGAAAAGACTCTAAAAAATTTGATCTTGTTACAATTTTAAAGAATTATTAATAATTATTTGGAAATTATAGATGATTATTACAATATTTGATTGATTTTTAAAACATTGAATGTAAAATTATGTTTTTGTTCGCTGATTTTTATCACACTAATAGTCTGTGCTTTAGCACGAGAGGAAAGTAACTATGTGATCACAGTTGGATTTGGATCATTTGAAATTTGCGTAATTCTTGCATTATGATTACCAGAAAATTATACGTAATATTTAATAGGCTTATAACATCACGCTAAAGTAGCAATAGAAATGTTCAACTTAACAAGTTGTCCACCAGTTATTGTTGCGACAGTATCCGGCCGTTCCTATTATAAAATAACGAGTGTTTTAAAGTCGCTTGATTTGCGTTATTTGTCATTATCGCCTGAAGAAGCGGCCCTATCAACCGGGAAAGTTATAATTACAACCATCGATGAATCCAAAATCGTAAACAGAGATAACGTGTATTTAGATACCCAATTAGAAGAATTTCCTCTGTCCATAAAAGCAAAAATTCTACAAAATTGTATGGGCTACTTTGGTCCTTCTAAAGAACAGTTGATAATAGGAATAGATCCTGGAAAAAGGATTGGCATTTCTATACTATACTGTTATTTCGAACTGGATAGAATAATTCTGTCTTCGGTTAATTCCACAGTTGAAAAAATCCGCTTTATTTTATCCTCAATTGAGTCTCCAATTAAAATCGTCAGAATTGGTGATGGAAGTCTGACTTTATCTCATCAAATAGCTGGAATTCTGAAATCGTATTTCAAAGACGAGATAATTATTGAAATTGTAGACGAATATGGAACCTCTATAAGGCAAGGTACGGAAAAAAACCGAGGTGGGATCCGTGATATTAGCTCTGCTAGAAAAATTGCATTTAGAAAGGGGAAAATATGGAATAGTTGTAAGTAGCAGGACAGCATTAAGTTATTAATACCGTTTAGATAATTTTATTTCAGGCGAGGTTGGCCCAGCCTGGTTAAGGTACGAGCTTCCCAAGCTCGGGATCGCGGGTTCAAATCCCGCACCTCGCACCTCTCTTAATTTCTATCTATAAATATAGGATTTGAATCCGCTTGGCTATACTG
>JBBRRF010000003.1:0-20767 GCA_038200885.1 Candidatus Nitrosocosmicus sp. | reverse complement strand
TGATTCAGGGATAGAAACAGTCAATGACCTAGGTGGAAAGAAATTTGCATCCCCTCAGTTAGGTAACACACAAGATGTGGCTTTGCGAAAATATCTGATTGATAATGGTTTTAACACTGTTGAAAATGGTGGAAACGTAACGGTGTTACCTATTGCTAATGCGGATATATTAACGGTATTTTTGAAAAAAGAAATAGACGGAGCGTGGGTACCTGAACCATGGGCAACAAGATTAGTACAAGAAGCTGGCGGTAAAGTATTCCTGGATGAGAAAAGTTTATGGCCAGATGGTAAATTTGTAACTGGGAATATAATTGTCAGGATAGATTATCTTAGAGACAATACTGAAATTATAAAGAAACTGCTTGAAGCTCATGTCGATGAAACCCTTTGGATAAACAGCAATACAGCAGAGGCGGCAAAGGAATTTAATACTCAGTTAAAGAAAATTACTGGTCAAGAGATTTCAAAAAATGTACTAGATAAGGCATACACTAATCTAGAACTCACATACGATCCATTAAAGTTAACTCTCTTTAAGAGTGCAAATGACGCATATGATCTTGGATTCATAGAGAAGGGAAAAGATCGACCGAATCTTTCAGGCATATATGATACAACCTTGTTGAATGAAGTACTTGCCGAAAAGGGCCTAAAGTCGATTGATGGTATAGGAGCAATAAACAATGCAACAAATAGCACTTCGAGTGGTGGGGCAATAGCAGATATAGTAGCATAGGATTATCCATGCATCTATACATATCTGGCAAACCTAATTTTTTAAGAATTTTGTTGAATACCATGTAAATTTGCTCGATATAAGTTAATGATACATGTGTTGTTATTTTTCTACAACGTTATTTAAACATACAATCTTGACTTTTACAAAATGTAGATCAATTCATAGTCTTTCAATATGCTGAATCACAAGGCTATTTACTGATTCGTCAATGTACGGATTGGTTACAAACGAGCATTGGTTTTTCAATGGAAAATCCAATTAATATCGATATCGAACAAGATAAATTCTAGTCATTAACTCAAATATTAGTAGTTAAGGTTACTTTGATTTACTTTTTGTACTAAAAATTCCCGATTCAACAGAGAAGCGTGGTCAACTAATTTTACTTGATGAAATCGGTCTCATTATTTGTCCCCAAGTCGTCAGTAGTGGTCGAATTGCGGCTAATGAGATTAGATGATTCGATAGCCGCAATTGGGACATTAGAAGTAGTGCTCTTTTCATCAGCACTGTTAGAGGAATCGGTTGAGGTTGAGGGGGTGCTCTTTTCATCAGCACTGTTAGAGGAATCGGTTGAGGTTGAGGGGGTGCTCTTTTCATCAGCACTGTTTATTTCCTCAACGGTTTGTTCAAAATTTCTACTTAAAGAACTAAACACACCTTCATTGTTTTGATCTGTTACCTCAAAAGACATCCCAGGAAAATTGCCCAGAAACGGATTAATTGAAAAAGCAAAAATGACATAAAAACATAATAGTACAGCTAACGATAAACTCTGGGTTTTTACTTGTACCACGTCTTTTGAATCCCTTTGAATTTAATAAGAATATTGCAGATATAATTGTTAAGTATGATTTATCAAGAGGAATATTCCTAATCACTTGCTTTCGATATTATGAGGTGCGATACAAAAAATTATAATTGATTATGTCAAAGTCAATTCATGAAGTCTTGGTTGCTGATTTTCATATCATTTATTTTTTTAATCTTGGTGAATCTACAAATTTACTTTGATCCTCCTTCTGCTACAGACAGACTGATTTTGTCTGGACAGATGAACATTGACCAAGGCAATAAATTAGCAAATAATATGGCAATAGCTCAAGAGGATGACAAGAAGTTCATTTCGGGATTCAATACTGGAAGCTATCCGGTAGGAATAACCTTGAATCCATTCACTAAAAAAATCTATGTCGCAAATCAGTATTCCAATACAGTTTCGGTATTTGATGCAAAAACGGATAAACTAATAGGTACCATTCAGACGGGGATATTTCCCTATAGTTTAGACGCGAATCAATTTAATAATAGAATTTATGTGACAAACAGAGGATCTAACGACGTTACGGTCATTGATGGTTCTACAGATTCAGTTATCGACAATATTACAGTCGGCAAATCCCCGGTTCAAGTTGCTGTGGATCAATCAAGTAATTGGATATATGTTACAAATATTGATTCAGGTTCGATTTCGGTGATTGACGGAATAACCAATAAGGTTATCAGGACGATAAGCGGCATAAGTACTCCTTATGGTATCGGCATTGATCCACTATCAAATAAATTATACGTTTCAAACATCGCTAATTCTACTATCACAGTCATAGATGAAGATAATTACAATTTCATTAAAAACATCCCAGCTGGCAATTCTCCGGTAGGAATTGACATTGATGAGAAAAGAAACCTTGTTTATGTGACAAATTACGCTTCTAACTCACTTTCTTTGATAAATGGAACTGATGGCACTGTGATAAAGACCATTCAGACTGGTCAGTTTCCGGTAGGTGTTAAGATAAACCCGCTTGCAAACAAGGTATATGTAAGTAATATAGGATCCAATACTGTCAGCGTAATAAACGGAACATCCTTGGAGAAAATAAAAGATATCCCGGTAAACCCTTCCTCAATTACCGAAAGAGAAGGATATCCTTCTACAATTCCCACAAATATAAAATTCCCCTTGATTGCAAGTTTTGTGGCAATAGACCCCATTACTAACCTAGTTTACATTACGAATACTGCTTCCAATACTCTTTCAATAATCGACGGAAAAGAAGATAAAAGTATAATAAGAATAGGGTTTGAGACTAGTCCGGAAAATTCTGGATTCATAGAGTGCAATGGTATAAAAAATCTAAATCAAAATAGTACTATTATTATAACTGACAATGAAACAACTTGCACGGCAGTGCCTGAAAGAGGATACACATTTGACTCTTGGTCAGGACTTGCATTCAGCACTGAAAACCCATTAAAATTTAAGTCCAGCGAATATGGTAACATTGTTGCTAATTTTAGACCAACACTTTCGACTGAACAGTATATTTTCCTGATAGGAGGTATAACTGGTATGGCTTCCGTTTTACTTGGCTGGTTTTTTAAGGGCGGGCAAAGAAGAAAGTTTAACAAGCTAATTCAGATAACTAATAAAGCCATACAAGATGCTGACGTAGGTGACAAAACCGAAAGCATTATCAAATTGGAAAACCTTAGAAGAGATATATTTAATACGTATAGGCGGGGCTCGCTTACTGATTTTCAATTTGATTTTCTTGATAAAAGATTAATCAATTATATAAATAAAATCAGTAATTTATGATAGTTGATGTAATTTGAAGATCAGTCCTTCTCTGTTTTATGTCTACATGGCAATTCATCAAAAGTTACGGCTCGATATTGGTTGGACAATAATAGAATGAGGAACGCTTAGCGCCTTAAGAATTAGAATTCAGAAATGGTATTCGTCCTATAGCAAATTATTTAATGAAAAAAGGAAAGACTATAGACATATTTCCTGAATACAAGGTCATTCGCATGTGTTTATCACGAAGGATTTTCGCGGTCCTCTATGAATCCCACAAAGGTTATTTTTAATTGATTGTAAGAAATACAAGTCCCAGTTTTATGCGAATTAGATGAGTAAATAATAGAATGGTCATTAGCTGTTGGGTTGGCATCTCGCCATTTCCATTAGTAGCAAGACTCTGAATTATGAGCCGAAGGATTGGCTGAAAGGACGACGTTGAGAGCAATCATGGAATACGAGACGGACCAGAAAATGTGGGAAAAAAAATACTGGATCCAGTTGGGGTGGCAAGTGACTATCACCGTACATTTGAATTGTCGTAAAAACGATTTTAAATGGCCTTTGCGCGTCTAAATTATATATTCATGTTTAACAATGATCAATTAAAGGAGCTTGTAAAAAAGGCAAGAGAGGCCACTCCAAAAAGAAATTTTGCTCAATCGGCTGAAATAACTATAGTATTAAAAGACATTGATGTCAAAAAAGGATTTAGTGTCAACGAAATAGTAGTATTACCTAATCCTACTAAGAAGGGATCTTCACTTTGCATGCTCGCAACCGGAGACATGGGGTTAAGAGCAAAGAAAGCGGGTGTTGATCAGGTGATGGAACCTGATACTCTAGATAGGATTGGGACAAATCGAAGAGAAGCCAGAAAAATTGTTCGATCATATGACTTTTTCCTCGCAGATGCAACTTTGATGTCATCTGTTGGTCGATCGTTAGGCCAGTTTTTAGGTCCAAAGGGTAAAATGCCCACTCCTGTTCCCTACGGCGCCCCCATAGAAAACATAGCATCAAGGCTAAGATCATCAACACGAATACGATCCAAAAATCAATTAAATATGTCAACAAAAATAGGAGACGAGTCAATGACTGATGAGCAGCTGGTAGCAAATGCCAGTGCGGTCATCGCTTCCGTTGAAAAAAAACTCCCTCAAGGAGAAAAGAACTTTAGGAATGCTATAATAAAATTCTCCATGGGTAAAGCATTAAAAGCAAGTACCCTTGGAAAATAATCGATAGGGATAATCGTAATGAGTCAAACAGCTATCATCAATAAGCTAGGAAGAACATCTTATCCAGAAAGGAAAGTAAATTTATATCACAATTTGCAAAACCTAGCAAAATCTTACAATGTAATCGCACTCTCGAGGATGACAAAAGTAAGGTCAGCTCAACTTATGGCAATCAGGAAAAAATTCAGAAACGAGATCAAGATAATAACTATAAAAAACAAGGTTGCTCAAAGAGCTTTTGAAGAAATTTTTAAGGATGTTAAAGGGTTGGAATTCCTCAATAAGGAGCTAGAAGGCCAGTGCGCACTGATGTTTACCAACCTTAGTCCGTTTAAAATGAATTTAACTTTTGATAAAAACAAAATATTCATGGCAGCTAAAGGCGGCGATATAGCCCCTAACGAACTTGTCATTCCCGCGGGCAATACAGGGATAAATCCAGGTCCGGTTTTGTCAGAGTTCAAAGAATCTAGTGTCCCAACCAAGATAGATCAAGGCACAATATGGGTTTCTAAAGACACGATTGTCGCCAAGGCCGGTGATGTTATCCCACAAAAGTTAGCAGCTTTATTAAGTAAGTTGGATGTAAAACCAATCGAAGCAGGAGTTTCAGTTAATTTTGCGATATCTGAAGGGCTCGAATTTAAGGAAAAGGATCTAAAGATAGTAGTTTCTGACTACGTGCAGGAATTAATAAAATCCTTCCAGGAGGCCTTATCCCTTTCAGTAGAAGCAGTATACTTTACAAAGGAATCAATGCCATTAATCCTCTCAAAAGCAAAACAACATGCATTGTCTTTAGTTTCAGAGTCCGGATATACATCGCCTGACACGATTGAACTGGTGATGCTAAAGGCCAACGCTATTGCTGCAAATCTGGCTCACCAGTTGGATTCCAAAGGGTTCTCTTCCAATAAATAATCCTTATTTTTTAAATAGTAATCCTTAGTCGAATTCAAAATTACATGTTTATTTTTATATCTAGGCTTGGATCTGTGTTATTTTCTTGGTATGCTACCATCAGGTTATCATTGATCTATCTGGTTCTAGTGCCTCTCGGAACATTTAGTGATTAAAATGCCGAACAAGACTTGGCTAAAATGATATGATTAAATAATAATTCTAATAAAAAGATGGAAAAAGCTTAGCCGAAAAGAGAAGATAAGCCTTCTAATGCTTCTTCTTCTTTCTTCTCTTCTTTCTTCTCGTCCTCTTTTGCTGCGGCTCCTGAGCCTGAAGCGGCTGGGGTAGCTTGTGCACTTGCTGGAGCAGCGGCAGCTATTGGAGCAGCCTTTAATGCATCCTCAATGTTAACTTCACTTAAAGCAGCAACCAATGATTTAACTCTAACATCATCAGGTTCGACACCAGTTGATTTAATTACATTTTTTACATTATCTTCATTGACATCTTGCTTTAATTTATGTAATAATAAAGCAGCATATACATATTCCATGACAAAAGAAAATTTGACAAGTCCATAATATAAAACTTTATAAAATTCGTGAACTCCGTGCCACTGCATAAACATGCTCCTTTAATTCCTGAGACATTAAGGAATTCATTTTTTTTATCAATATTGTCCTTGCCTCGGATTTCTCTTCATCGGAGGCCGAACTAAAGTAATTACTAAATAATTCCGATAAGCTTTCTTTAATCCAACCATCTAGTACAAAATACCTATTCTCATTTATAGGGAATACCTTATCGATCTTTGGGTCTATAATGTCATCAAAATCGCCAGTATCCAACCTATCAATTATAAAGAAAATGCAATTGTTAGGCTCTGGGTTGTTTATTGCTTCAACAGGTTTTCCCTGAGCCCTTCCTGACCTAATTCTTTCAAGCAAGCCAACCGGTTTTAAGAAGGTACCCCTAACTTTGAAAACTTTATCTTGATCAGAAATAATCCTGCCTATTATCACATAATTTGAATTTTCATCTCTTTTTACTACAAAAACAAAATTACCTGGGCGTAGTTTAGACATTCCGAACATATTGAAAAGTTGTAGATTAAATAATATAATATTTACTAATGATCTATTAAAAAAAAATACCAGATTTTTTAAATATATTTATGATTTTAAGCAAATTATTTAATTACATTTATTAATGTAACCAATAATTATAAGATAGAGTCAATCTTGCAAAGATTCGATGATTTAGATATGAAAATTTTGTCAGAATTGACAAAAGATGCAAGTATTTCAATACCCCAGCTAAGTAAGAAATTAAACATTAACTCCTCAGTTTTATATAGCAGAATAAAAAGGCTTACCAAACGAGAACTTATCAGAAAATTTACGGTTATCATAAATGAATCTCAGTTGGGTATCAATATCAAGGCAACAGTCGGCATAAATCGTGACCCAAAATTAAAAGAACCTATCCATGATGAACTTATCAAGATCCCAGAAATAAGGTCACTAATAGAAGTTACTGGTCGTTTCGATATAATATTATCGGTACATACAAGAACTCTGGAGGAGCTACACAAAGTAGTAATAGAGAGAATCGGGAAAATAGAAGGTATTCAAGCTACAGAGACCTTTGTGGAGATGCAACGAACGGATAAGGAGCCGGTTTATTCGATTCAGACTAGCAATCAAAATTTTGGTTGAGTAGCAGTTATGGTAAACTGGGTATTAAAATTAGAAATATTAAAATTATAATGAAATATCTAGAATCTTAGAAATCAATTGTTCTCGTTACAAAAAATACTGGATAAAGTTCAAAAAAGAATAGGTGAGATTTTTCAAACTCTTAAATTAGCAAAAAAAACAAGCAAGGACGATTATTTCACCCATCTAAGATTAGTATTATTGGCTATAGGTGCTGTAGGCGGGATTGGTTTTATGATAAAGTTAGTCGGCGAACTACTATTCGTAAATAAGTAGCACATGGATTTTTTCACATCAATTTGTACCATAGTAAGCTGGAAGATAGATTTATCGTGATGATTTGTTTTGTGGACGAAGATGAGTAAAAACCCTGTAGAAATTGATATTGAAAACAAGATAAAGATAAATCCTGAATCTATGATCATAGAAAAGCTATACCCGATTATTTATGACAATTCAATTTTTCTGTTCTATAAGGACGAAAGTGAACTAATCAATTGTTATGAAATTACAGACAAGAGCACAGTAGAAAAGGCAATGTTAAATCCTGATAAAATAATTGAGATTTTAGAAGAGTTAGATAAGTGATATACTAATATATTATTGAATTTTGCATGATATTTAATGTCTCATAGCAAATACGAATCGGGAAATAGAAAAAGCAATGAAATTTTTATTGGGAAAAAACCACTAATGACGTATGTTACTGCAACTCTGGTTCAACTAGCTAATGAGCCAACTGTCGTCGTAAAAGCAAGAGGGAAAAGCATCACAAGGGCAGTAGATGTGGCTCAAATAATAGTGAAAAGAATGAATACGTTGGGTTATAGGGTAGAAAAAGTAAAGTTAGGTTCAGATGTTCTCACTGGCACTGACGATGATAAACCTAGAAATGTCTCTACAATAGAGGTATCGATTTCAAGATCAAAGTAATTTTTTGCCACTTTTTCAAAGTCTAATCGTATGACTTTTTGAATATTTAATAATTACCTGTAAAGTATGATATTATGACAATACCGCACAGATATTTACAAAAATCCATGGGAAATGTTTTGATATCTGTGGTTATTCTTATGTTTTTGTTTCATATAAATCATTTAGCGGGTAAGGATCTCTTAATTTTTGGTTTCTTTCACGAAACACAAAGTCAGTCAATGCTATCACATACAGATAATAAATTTTATTACACTATTGATTATCCCATTAACTGGGAAAAGTCTGTTAAGCTAAACAATGAAATAATTCTGATTGCCCCTAAGGATAAAGATATAGTAAGTAGTCCCGCGGGCCTTGTAGTTAAAGTAGTTCCCACTCCCGGAAAGAACATATCTGCAGATTCTGTATCCAAAGGGATTATTTCTCAAATTCAAAAAGAACATAAAGATTTCAAATTGGAAGCATCCGATACCTTAACTGTGGACGGAAAGAAGGCTGTGAAAGTAGATTTTACAGCAACGGACAGTAAATTACAAAATCGCAAGGCAATGCAAATTGTAGTTTCCAATTATGAAAATATTTACATTATCACGTACAAAGCTTCATTGGATAAATATAATACCTTTGAAAATACGGCAAATGAAATGATACAGTCATTTAAATTCTTACCTAAATAATAAGTAATTAATTGCTTAGTGCACCGATATTATCGGTGCACTAAACATGTTCCCCTTCGGTTTGGTCGATGTAACTACCTATAGAAGTAAATCATATTTAAAGTTATCAATTTTGCACTATTTAGTCACCCAAGTAAATTTCCATTTACTTCGGAACTGTTGCCTTTTGGTAGGTGAAAAGTACCGGATGTATATATGGATCCCAATTCGATCTCATCAAGTCCTCTGGGACATACATCTCATAAATCATTCATATGGTTAGGTACAGAACTTCAAATATTAGGGACCTCGTGTGATACATTAAGAAATAGTCTTCTAAGAATTTATCATGATGGTAAAAAAGTTTAATAATTTTTTTATAATTTTCATACTTGGAATGTGTAAATAATTTGCATACCCCGTCTATTTATTTATGCGATAAATGTCGACTTGTCATGTTATATCAAATTTGTACATATATGGGTATAATATAACTCAGAAAAAATTGATTTTTTATTGACAGGAATAATAAATAACCAAAAAGGAATACTTTTTTATAAAATATACCAGGTAGAAGTATGTTATTGAAAATCAAAAAAGTTGAACTAATACTGATTGTATTAATTGTAGTAGTTTTAGTAGTCGTTATATACAATGTTTTGATTTCTGTACCGTTTAAAGATTATTCTCTAGACGTAGATGCGTTAAAGGACCCGGAGTCTCTGTTGGTCAATTCTCGAGTAGTATTAAAAAATAATGGCAAGCTTGCTCTAAATGACATATACATAGTATATGATAACAATAAGAATTTGACTGAAAATTTGTTAAGGATTGAGCCTGGTCAAACCATTATTTTATCTCCTCCGCAGGGCGCACTCCTAAACAGTGTTTCGGTATTTACAGGAGAAGGAATAAGCATCGACAAAGTGTTTAGATCACCCATTAAGATGCCAGGTATGATAGGATCATAAGAGTTTAAAGTCAGAAGAGTCAAAATCCAGTACAAAATTCTCAGATCAGGACTGACTTAGATCATAAACTGAACTAATTCTAATCAAATCATCGTTGTGGTTGGACTCTAAGTTTTTTACAAGCAAAGACCCATCATTGTATATTTTTCTTATTTCTCCAGTAAATTTATTGTCTCCTATCGAAAACCTGTATTTCAAATGCTTCTGTGATTCCATTATTTTATTCTTGTAGTAGGTTGTTAATCCCTCCACGAATTCACTTGACTTTAAGTCTTGAAATGCATCATCAATGCTTTTTAAGAAATACTGGATAAAATCATGGTTCGAAATTTCAATATTTTGATTTTCATATTTAATGGTTGTAATGTCATAATCATAAATTCCGTTATTTTTGTCTTTGATCATAAGCTTTGTAAAATCCAAATCATTGTTGGAATTCACGCCTATTCCAATGATTACCTGTCTTATACTTTCACACTCGACTTCGGCATCCAACAATATGCCTGCAACCTTCTTACCATTGATTAAAATGTCATTCGGCCATTTTACCATCGATATTAATTTGGTATTATTTTCCAAAGTCTGACAAAGCAATCTAGTAACCAACATTAGTATACGAAATAACTCATGGGTTTTCAAATCAGTCTCAAGTGCCAATGACATCCAAATTCCACCTTTGGGAGACGCCCAGTTCGGACCCCTCCTCCCTTTACCGCCAATCTGAAAATCGCTAATTATTACTGATGGATAAAAATCACCACCACCTCTTAATAACTCATATGCGAAATCCTGAGTTGATTCGACACTATCAAAATAAAAGAATTGCTTAAAATTTGTAGATTCGTCCAGCGAATTTATGAGACTGAATATAAACCTGAATTTATCCCTGTCAGAACACAAAATCTTTATCAATTCACTCTGGTCTGTCCTATGTCTGATATAAAAACGCAAAGGTAATACCTACAATTAGCGAAATCCCAAAAAACCGGGAAAAGAGCACAGTATTAGCCATTATTCTTATATAATAGTCATTATTAAGACGCTCAAGATTGTAGAGAAAATTTTTGAATCTGTACAGCATTAGTCCTATGTATGGTATAAGCAAAATGCAAGGAATAATTGAAAAATAACTATTTACCAAAGTTGAAAAGAACCCTATGGTCAAGAGGTATATTCCAACATTTATTCCAACGACAAACAGGAGAATGAAACGATTGCTCCTTTTGTCAATCATTATGGCCAGAGTCTTCCGTCCCATCTGCCTGTCTGGAACAATGTCGGGTATTGAATTTATGAATAGAACCAATGAAGATAACAAACCAATTATGATCCCAAGTACAAATGATTCTATAGTAATACTGGAGTTTTGAACATAAAAGGTCCCAACCACTATTAATGCTCCCTTAGCCCCTACAAATAATTCCCCCAATCCCCAATTAACCAATTTACTTGAATAGAGAATTATTGACAACCCAGCGAATAATAGTATGATGGCAATAACAAATCCTTTAAAAAAAACAAGAATACCCCCTATCATCAATCCTAAAATTAGGAAGGATATGCCTGCGAGATAAACATGGCGTGGTTTTAGAAGACCCTGTGGTAATACCCCCGTTCCACCGCTAAATTTTGTTTTTTTTGTTCTCAGGTCTATACCTCTCTTAAAATCCCAATAGTCATTTAGCAAATCAACGCTAGAATGAAGGCAAAAAATGCCGATATACGTTAGGATCGCATAAATTAAACTAAAATTCTGGGGTTGATACCAAATCGTCAATGCTAGCCCACAAGTAACGGCGATGGCTGAGGCAGCAAGAAATCTGAACCTTATTGCCCTCAACCATACATCTAGTTTAAAAATCATCCTCTGGTGCGAATTGGAAGATTGGTCAATTCATTGATCAGATTTTCTCAACATACTCATCACTGTATTATATTCGACTTCATTTAAAGGTGGGTATTTAGATATCAAAGTGTTCTCTTTTGTATGCTCAGTTTTCTTTTGTCCAATTAAAGGGGCGGCAATCCCCGGTGTCGATCTGACAAATTGTAATAATTTAAGAGACATCGCCGGGAGATTGTCTAACGGTGATTTGTTTAGTTCTGTATGAAGTAATTTGCCTTGGTAGAGTGGTACACTAGTAAAAACATGGATCCCATATTTTTGAGCAGTTTCTAGTAGAGTTGCTTTGCTGGATGTTTCCGTAGGTTGATTTCTAAATGTGTAGGGTTCGTTAAGATACATATTAAAGGGCAATTGAATAAATTTGAAACCGTTGTTACTGCCACCCACACCGTTGGCTATTTTGACGACCTCTTTTAAAGATAGGTAACCTTTACTGTTTTCTTTTGAGGTAAAACAATTCCAAGTAGCCATTCCATAAAAATTAATTTTGCCTTTTTGCCTGAAATCCTCATACAACTGGAAAACTCGAGACAACATTTCGTGGTATGTAGATCTATCTACTATATTACACCAACTTTCGAATGAATTATGAATGTAAATCAAATCAATTGTAGTAATCCCCATATTACATAACGACTTATCTATGCACCTAGAAATATAATTTGGATTCATGATATGATATGAAGGACTTAAGTCGGAACGAGATATGATATTATTATTTAGAAACATTAGTTGTAAATATGTATCGATATCCACCTTACTCAAATCCCCATCATTAGTTACATATCCATTTTTAGTACAAATAAACACACTCTCCCGATCAATGATTCCTTCTTCAATCAAGTTGTTTATAGCTCTGCCTATGCATTTCTCAGATAGCATTGAACGATAATTTATCGACGAATCAATCACATTTATACCACCTTCCTTTATGCTATAATAAAGAGATTTTTCAAGATCAGCATCGTCTTGTGCAGAGAGGTTTCCAAGATAGGTACCCATTCCTACGGATGAAAGTTTCAAATTTTCTATGTTTTTGAAATGAGATATGCTTACACCCTTTTTTAAAGCGTTATCCATATACTTTGTTGTGCCCTTGGGTGTTGCAAAACCCGAGTAAAATTTCCTTTGAAATGACACATCCTAGTTAGAATTAGTTACGAATTTAAAATTATCTATGTTTTATCAATTAATCATTCCAAACAGGAGACAGATTAATTTATTGTTTTTCTAATTCGATTGTGAAATCTGTTGGGTTAAGTTCTATACCACAATTTGAGCATCTATTCATCGTATTTCTTAGAATATCCTTAATGGGTTTTACGTTTATCATATGTTTTATTTTGCTTCCGCACTGATAGCAAAATATCTCAATAATCGGACAAGACATCAAATTCATTAAATTTTGAGGTTATAAATTCAGATGTGGTTAACTAACGTTGACTTAATGATAAAATAAATAAGAAATACTGATATAGATAGATGGGTTAGGAAATAATAAATACCTAGGTATTTTTTTTTTAACTGTGCAAGTAGACCCTGTATGTGGAATTGAACTAAGTGAAGATTTAGCAACGATCCTCGATTATAACGATAAAAAAATATATTTTTGCTGTGAAGGGTGTAAAAAAATATTTCAAAAGAAGCCAAAAAAGTATTCAAAATAATAAAATTTTATTGAACATTACCAGTCATAAATATTGTATGAAGGCGGCAGTCCTTGTTAAAAACAAGGTAGAATTGAAAGATTTTGATTTACCTAAAGTTGGTAATGATGAAGTTTTGGTGCGTATGAAGGCATGTGGAATTTGTGGATCAGACCTGGAAAAGGTTTTTGGCCAATATGGGATGAAATCTTCAAGAATTGGACACGAACCTGCAGGTGAAATTGTTAAATTAGGAGCGAATATTAAAGATTTCAAAAAAGGCGACCGAGTTTTTGTTCACCATCATGTACCATGTTATTCATGCCATTTTTGCTATAACGATGATTTCACAATGTGTGAAAGATACCAAACAAGTAATATCGATCCATGTGGACTCTCTGAGTTCATTCTTGTACCTCATTGGAATCTCTCTAAAGGTGGACTGATTAGACTTCCTGACAATATTAATTTTTCTCTGGCTGCGTTGATTGAACCAATTGCGTGCTGCTTGCGATCTTTAAATAAAGTAAATTTAAAGAAAGCCGCTACTATTGTAATATTTGGAGCCGGACCAACTGGTTTGATGCATATGATTTTGGCAAGGTTTTTTGGTGCTTCAAAGATATTACTTGTCGATGTTAATAGTTTTCGGCTAGAATTTGCTAGGAAAATTGACCAACAGGTTGAAGTCATAAATATGGCTAATATGCATGATGATGAATTCAAAAGGGAGTCGTTAAAATTCCTTGGGAACAATGGGTCAGATGTATCCATTGTCTCTACTAGCAACATTAATGCGTTCATTCAATCCTTAAGTATAACACGTAGGGGTGGGACAATCTCTCTTTTTGGTGTACCACCGAAAGATACTGAAGTTAATATAGATTTGAATATGATTTATTCAAAGGAATTAAAAATATTACCCAGCTATGCCGCATCTGAAAGGGAGATACATCAAACCATCTCTCTAATGGAAGCCAAAATTATGAATTTCGAACAATTGATTACTCACAGATTTCCATTACAGGATTCTAACGAAGCGCTATTGCATGCTCATCAAGCTAAAGATTCGATGAAGATCATCATTACAGCGGAATAATCTTTATCAATATTTTTATAGCATTTCAATAAACTACAACCAGTATTCAAAATGGATTGGGGAATGAAAAACAGATTATCTACAATAATAAAGCCTGGGAATAGTCGTTGTGTGATGTTAGCAGTAGATCATGGCTATTTTTTAGGTCCCACCGAGAGACTAGAAAATCCAGGAGAAACCATTGGTCCATTATTAAATTATGCAGATTCATTAATGCTCACACGTGGTGTTCTGAGAACATCTGTAATTCCTGAAAGTAACACTCCAATTGTATTGAGGGTATCAGGTGGTTCCAGCATAATTGGCGAGGATCTGTCGAAAGAAACAATAGTTACCTCTATAGAAGAGGCAATTAAACTAAATGCATCATGTCTTGCATTATCGATTTTTGTTGGTAGTAAATATGAATTTCAAACTCTAAAAAATCTTTCAAAATTGGTAAATGAGGGTGAAAAATATGGTATACCGGTTTTAGCAGTCACAGCAGTAGGCAAAGATATGGTAAGAGATTCTCGTTATTTAGGTTTAGCATGCCGAATTGCAGCCGAACTTGGTGCTCATATTGTTAAGACTTATCATTGTCCTGATTTTGATAATGTTGTTGAAGGATGTCCTGTTCCTGTGATTATTGCCGGCGGGAAAAAGTTGGCAGAGAAAGATGCACTCCAATTGACCTTTGACGCCCTCAAAGATGGGGCTTCAGGGGTAGATATGGGTAGAAATATTTGGCAATCTGATAATCCAATCGCAATGATAAAGGCGGTTAGAGCTATTGTACATGAAAATTTTACTGTAAAAGAGGCTTTTGATCAATATAGCGACACATCGACAATGACAGAGGCAATCAGAAAAAAATCAAGGAACAAAACAGTGTCGATTTAGTACATTAAATCCAAGGTAAGTAGTAAAGAATAGGTCCTACGAACCTAAAAAAATTTATAAATTAACTTTGTTTATAGGTAATGAATGGGATTAATTAAAACAATAAATTGTGATATAGCAAATAGAAAAATATTGTATGTTAAAGGTTTTTTACTATTATAATTTTAGATTTTATCAATAGGAGTTGTATCAATCATGAGTGAAATGTCTGGTGCCGCGGCCTTAATGGCCGCGTTAGAGAGAGAAAAGGTAGATTACATATTTGGCCTTCCCGGTGGAGCAAATCTACCAATATACGATGCTTTAGTAGATTCTAAAATCAGACATATTTTGGTCCGGCATGAGCAATCCGCTGCACATATGGCTGATGGTTATGCTCGGATTAAGAGGAAGGCAGGAGTGTGTTTCGCAACTTCAGGCCCCGGTGCCACAAATCTTGTTACCGGTATAGCTACAGCATATGCGGATTCATCTCCGATCATAGCAGTGACTGGCCAAGTAGCTTTGCCTATGATCGGCAAAGATGCGTTCCAGGAGACAGACATTATTGGTGTTACTAACCCAGTTACAAAATATGCATTTCAGCCAAGAGTTTCAAGCGAAATACCTGAAATGGTAAAAAAATCATTTTATATCGCAGAAAGTGGCAGACCTGGTCCAGTATTATTAGACATACCTAAAGACGTACAGCAACAAGTAAAGAAGATGGAATTCCCTGAATATATTAAAGTTAGAGGCTATAATCCTATAGTTGATGCGGATTTATCAGAGATTAACAAAGCCTGTGAAATGATTCTTAAGGCGGAAAAGCCAATCATAATGGCTGGCGGAGGAGTAATCCTCTCTGGTGCCTTCTCTGAATTACAAACTTTAGCAGAGTTAATCTCTATACCCGTCGTAACTACTTTCAAGGGCAAGGGAGCATTTCCTGAAAATCATCCATTGGCGCTTGGACCTATAGGTATGCATGGACATGCCGAAGCTAATAAGATGGTATTAGAAGCAGATTGCATACTTGCGATAGGAGCTAGATTTTCTGACAGGACTGTGGGGAGATTTGATGAATTTGGCAAAGACATCAACGTTATTCATTTTGATGTTGATCCGGCTGAAATTGGGAAGAACAAATCCGTGAATGCTGCAGTTATTGGAGACGTTAAATCATCATTAAGGAGTCTCATAAAGCTAATCCCAAAGAATTTCAGAACCAACGAAGAAATTTCCAAACTATGGCTAGGGAGGAAAAGGGAGTTAGTTAATTATTATGAAGATAGTATCAAGGATTATTCTCGAGAAATTACAGCCAAGAAAGCATTAAAAAAGCTACGAGAGATTTTACCTGCAGATGGAATCGCAACCACCGAGGTTGGGCAATGCCAAATGTGGGCATCATTGCATTTTGACGTTATTTCTCCTGGGACATTTTTTAGCTCTACAGGATTGGGAACAATGGGATTTGGATTTCCAGCCTCAATCGGAGCCAAGGCTGCCAGAAATGATGTACCTGTGGTGGATATTGCAGGGGACGGATCATTTAGTATGACAGAAAATTCCCTTGCAGTTTCTGTATTGGAAGAATTGCCAGTCATTGTTTTCCTACTTAATAATCAAATGTTGGGGATGGTTGCTCAGTGGCAGAGAACTTTTTATAATAGGAGATATAGTGGCGTACATCAAAACAATTGCCCTGACTACTGCAAATTGGCGGAATCATATGGTGCTCAAGCACATAGAGTGGGTTCAATGGATGAATTAGACAAAGCCCTTAAAGTTGCCGTTAAATCCAACATTGCTACCGTAATCGACATTCCAATAGATCCAGATGAGGACGTGTACCCGTTTGTGGCTCCAGGAACTGGGCTTAAAGACATGATTATTGGAGCATGATAAATTATGCAAAGAAATAAGAACACAATTTTTGATGATTATAATGAAAACAAGATGTACATTCTATCAGTCATTGTCGAAAATAAGCCGGGAGTTCTTTTTAGAATCACTAATCTATTTAGGTCTCGGAATTTCAATATCGAAAGTATTACCGTAGGTATAACCGAAAAACCTGACTTATCACGAATGACTATTACCACGGTATCGGATGTTAAAACATTAGAGCAATTAGTTAAGCAGTTACAAAAGTTGATCGATGTAATCCAGATCAATGTGTTAAACAAGGAGAACGCTGTATACAGAGAGTTGGCATTGATCAAGATGAACGCCAAAGATCCCACCTCGAGGATAGAAATTGCAAATTTTGCGTCTATATATAGGGGTAACATAATGGACATTAGTAACGAAACTATTACTGTAGAAATAATCGGGACCCCAGACAAGATTGATGCATTCAAAAATCTTGTTTCAAGTTATGGTATAATCCAAGTAGCCAGAACAGGTGTTTCTGCATTGCCTAGGGGAGCCGTAAATGACCACCTCTGAGAACAAAAAGAAAATCAGAATTTTTGACACTACCTTGAGGGACGGTGAGCAGACCCCAGGAGTAACGGTTTCTCCGGATCAAAAATTAGAAATAGCAATGAAGTTGGACGAATTAGGAGTAGATACCATTGAAGCGGGATTTCCTGTAGTCTCACCAGGAGAAGTGGAAGCCATTAAAAAAATAATCAAACAAGGATTGAAAGCAGAGGTCTGTGGTTTGGCGCGTACCACACAAAATGATATTGATGTCGCACTCAAAAGTGATTTAAAATATATTCATACATTCATTGCAACATCTGATATACATTTACAGTACAAATTAAAGATGACAAGGGAACAAGTCTTGGAAAAGGCTATTTACGCAGTAGAATATGCAAAAAAACATGGATTAGTTGTAGAATTTTCCGCCGAAGATGCTACTCGATCTGAGATACAATTCTTAAACAAAATATTCAGATCAGTTGCTGAAGCTGGCGCCGATAGGATCGACATTCCTGACACTGTAGGCTACTCAACGCCACAGTATTTATCAAAATTGGTAGCAGGTGTAGCAGAGGTAACCGGATTACCTGTAAGTGTCCACTGCCATAATGATTTTGGATTAGCTGTCGCAAATTCAATAGCCGGATTTCAGGCAGGTGCCACTTGTGCACATGTAACAATAAACGGGTTAGGCGAGAGAGCGGGCAACGCTGCATTAGAAGAATTAGTAATGGCGTGTCAATGTCTTTATCAAATACCACATAATATCAAAACAGAGCAATTGTACGATGTTTCAAAGTTTGTTTCTAGTGCAATGGGAATTATAGTGCAACCTAATAAGGCCATTATAGGGGAAAATGCCTTTGGGCATGAATCAGGCATACATACACATGGAATTATTAACAATCCTTTGACCTATGAACCCATTAGTCCTGAATTAGTCGGTAGAAAGAGATGGATGCAAGCCGGTAAACATGCTGGTGCACATGGTATCAAAGCAATACTCGATGAGTTCGGAATTAAAGCCACGGACTTACAGCTCAAGGAAATAGTAGAAAAACAGAAATTGATTGCAGATGGTGGAAAATCTATAACTACTTCTGATTTGTTATCTCTAGCCTCTGAGGTCTTAAAGAACAAGAAATTTGATGAGAATTTTAAACTTAATGATTTTCATATAGTCACTGGACTGCGTATTATTCCAACTGCAGTGGTTAAACTTAATATTCATGGTAAAGATTTCATCGCATCAGAGACGGGTGTTGGACCTGTTGATTCAGCATTAAAGGCAATACAAACTATTGCCCATGGTATTGCAAATATCAAGATTAGAGAATATAAGCTCGATTCAATTACTGGAGGTTCGGATGCTTTGGCGGAAGTATCCGTAAAAGTAGAAGATAAGGAAGGAAACATTATTTCTGCTAGGAAATCAGGAGAAGATATTGTCGTGGCTTCTGTTCAGGCGATGATTGATGCCATAAATAAAACAATGTTAAAAAAGATGATTCAAAGTGGGGAGCCTACCAAATAACTACATAGTTGATCATGAGAGATTTATGAATGACTATTTATGAGATATCCCTTCTCGAGGGTGATGGTATTGGTCCTGAGTTATCAGAATGTGTATACAAAGTTTTAGAGAGCATACATGACAAATCGTCATCCCTAAAGTTCAATATTTCAAGAGTAGAAGCGGGTGATAATGCTAAATTAAAGTATAGCAAACCCCTTCCAGATGAAACCTTTGAAAGGATTAAAAAATCTCAAGCGTGTCTAAAATCTCCTGTTGGAGAATCGGCCGCGGATGTTGTCCTAGTATTGAGGAGATATTTTAAATTATATGCTAATGTAAGACCATCCAAAAACTACCCAAATATCCCATCTATCTCAAGCAATGTGGACCTTATTACTGTCAGGGAGAACACGGAGGATTTGTACTTGGGTTGGGAATTTTATTCGGACGACGACACGGTCATATCCCTAAGGAAGATTAGTAGGGAAGCATCCAGACTTATTGCAGAGCACGCGTTTAAAATCGCAAATTCAAGAGAAGTAAGGAAGGTAACTATTGTTCACAAATCAAATGTGCTACGACTGAGTGATAGGCTTTTTATTGATACTTCAAAAGAGGTAGCTAAAGAATATCCTAATATCGAATTTGAACAAATGTACGTAGATGCCTGTGCTATGGAATTAATTAGGAATCCGAATCGATTTGACACTATTTTAACTACCAATTTATTTGGAGACATTATATCAGATGAAGCTGCACAAATTACAGGAAGCATTGGATTAGCTCCTGCTGCAAATATTGGAAAAGACTTTGGAATGTTTGAACCGGTGCATGGCGCTGCCTTTGATATTGCAGGTAAGAATGTGGCTAACCCTACATCATTTATACTTGCACTCAAGATGATGTTTGACTGGCTAGGTGAGAAATACCAAGATAGCAATCTGATGGTTCAATCAATCAAAATAGAGAAAGCAGTGGATGATTTGTTCAGCAAGAATATCAAAACAATTGATATAGGCGGCAAGTTGTCAACAAAAGAATTTAGCAATAAGTTCATCAGTCTATTAACTGACATTGGATATGACTGACCAAGAATCTATAGGAATTTCCTACTGAGTATAAATTAAGTCTAATAAATTTTTTAATATTCTGGCGGTAGCCCCCCAGATCAAATAGCCATTCACATCAAATTTAAACATCTTATTATCGCTACTTGAATGATCCTCATCGAGAGTTATGCTATCACGCAAAATTTCAAGAGGTATTTCAATTACTTGTTCTACTTCTTCATTAAGTTCAAAGGGAAATGATATTTTGCCGAGTATCACAATAAATGGATAGATGAGTATTTTAGTTGTATAAGTATTTGTGGGAGCAAGAGATCCAATGATTTTTTCTTTTTGAACTGAGAGGCCAATTTCTTCATAGGTCTCTCTTAATGCCGTTTCCATAATAGAACGATCTTGGTTAGAAACTCTCCCTCCTGGGAAGGAAATTTCTCCTGCATGATTCCTTAGATTTGAACTTCGTTTTGTGAATATGATAGTTG
>JBBRRF010000002.1:0-26217 GCA_038200885.1 Candidatus Nitrosocosmicus sp. | reverse complement strand
ATTGGAATCCATGCGGAGGTCGAAATCTCTAGAAATTATTTACAGCATATAAAATCAGTGAGGGTTCCTGTGGTATATGAAATTGAGACCATCTTAAAAAAACACCGTATCGAATATCAATTATGGCATTCGATTGTCAAGGATTACATCACAAATATTGTAGAAGATCATCAAATAAAAATAAAAACCCCCAAGATTCCGGCATTGCCATGGTTAGGAATGCTAGGATTCATTACCACCGTTGCAGTAGTATACGGTCTGAAATTTTTCATGGTATTGAAATAAAAGTGGGACAATTAAGACACTATTAACAAAATTTTTATTGTTATTTTTATAAACTAATATTAAAACCAATGGGAATACCAGAGAAAATCCAGGCTATTCAAGATGAGATACACAAAACTCAGATAAACAAAGCAACAGAGTTCCACATAGGCATTCTAAAGGCCAAGATAGCAAAGTTAAAGAAAGAACAAGAAGAAAATACCCATGGAAGGACCGTCGCTACTGGAGGAGGCAGTGCGGGCTTTGACGTTAGAAAAGCCGGCGATGGGACTGTCGTCTTGATAGGATTTCCCAGTGTAGGGAAATCGACTTTATTGAATGCATTAACAAACGCGAAATCTAAAACAGCAGCATACTCATTTACTACATTAACTGCTGTGCCCGGTATGTTAGACTACAATGGTGCACGGATCCAGATTTTGGATTTACCAGGTATAATTGAAGGTGCTGCTGCGGGCAAAGGTTTGGGAAAAAGAGTATTATCTGTTGCCAGAAATGCAGATTTAGTTTTTATTGTCCTAGACGTATTCCAGATCAACCATCTTGAGGTCATAAAAAAGGAACTATCGGAAATAGGTGTCAAGGTTGATGAAAAGCCTCCTGATATTATTGTAGAAAAGACTGCTACAGGAGGTATTTCGGTAAATATTCAGGTTCCAATACAAGCTGATGAAAACTTTATCAGAAATGTGATGCGGATAAACGGTATCCACAACGGTCGTATTACCATACGAGAAAGAGGTCTTACGATTGACCAGTTAATAGATGCTTTATCTGGGAATCGGGTTTACATCCCTTCGTTAGCAGTTATAAATAAAATTGATTTGGTTGATACAGAATATCTCAAGATGGCAACTTCTAAACTTAAAATTCCATATACAGCCGTGTCGGCAGACACAAACAAGAACATAGAACTTCTTAAACGGGAAATCTACAATAAATTAGACTTTGTTCGAATATATATGAAACCCAAGGGACAAGATGCTGATCTGGAAGAGCCCCTAATTATGCCCAGGAATAGTACTGTCCAGAATATTTGTAACAAGATTCACAGAAACATGGTCAGAGACTTTAAGTTCGCTCAGGTATGGGGCAAAAGCGTAAAATTTGGAGGTCAAAAGGTAGGGTTAGAACACAAAATTATTGATGAAGATGTCCTTACAATCGTAAAGAAAATAAACGCCCTTTAAATACAAAATGTTTTGGCGGCTCAGTCAAATGCCTTTTCTTCATATTGTATACGTGATAACTCTGATTCCTCATAGCCGCCTACGCATTTGTATATTATCTACCGATTATTTGATTTTTCGATTCTAGAGTGTATTATGATTAGTTACGTTTATACATTAAAGTATTGACAAACACTGGTTTCATAACCTGTGACAAATTTTTGATTAATAATGGTCATTTCTTCTTTGAATTTGCTCCAACGTATTTATCAAGAGCTTTGTTTGCAAGATAATCCGCACGACTATTTTTAGTTCTAGGAATATGTTTGTAAGTAATCTTATCATAGTTTTTTTCTAGATTTGAAATTTCTCTGGAAATTATTTTTAGTTCCTGACTTCGTATTCTGTACTTTAAGTTTCTCTGATTTATTAATAATTCACTATCTGATAGAATATTTACTTCACCATCCATGTCTGTACAGATTTCAAGTGCTCGCCGTAATGCTTCATATTCTGCTTGATTATTGGTCCGGATACCTATAAATTCAAAGTGTTCTTTTATTATTTTGTCGTCATTTTTTATCATGATGCCTATTGCAGACAATCCAGGGTTTCCTCTACTTGCACCATCAATATGTACGTCCAACAACTACTATATTTAAAAAAGTATTTTACATTTATTTTTTTTACTTTATATCATAAAGATAAAAGTCAGTGTATTATGTCAGCATTTCTAAAGAATTTATACTGTTAGAAGAATACTGAATTTGTGCCCAAGAGAAAGCTAAAAGAGGGGACCCCACGAAAGAATTTTTTCCAAAAAATGGGTAAAAAGGATTTACTTTTGCCTCCGATAATCATAGGGGTGGCTGTATTATTTGGACTTGTAATTACACAGATTGTTCCACCGCCTGAAATATTGAGCGTCTGCCTCAAAGCACATTCATTGGATAATTACAATGTTTATCCAAGGGTCCAATTGTATATAGATAATAAACAATATTTGTTTCCTGATAACGTAGGCAGGCAACTCGTAGAAGGGAAAGAATGTTTAAAACCAATTCATACTGATTCGATAGGTGATACCCTTCATGTCCAATATATTAGACCGGTTCATTTGTCCTTACCTGACTTGATGAAAATCTATTCCTATGATAATAAAACTGTTAATTTGGTAGATAATTCTACAGGCAAATATGTAGATAGCACTATAGAACTTGCCGATTATGACATCCAATACTCGTATTATTCAGATAAAGGAGAGTTTACTAAAATTGTAAATAGTACCGAGTTCCCACCATTTTCCAATGCTTTTTTTGGGAGGATTGATTTTATCCCAAAGTAACTGAAAAAATAAATATGAATATAATCAAACATTTTTTGAGTTCATTTGAGCAATAAAAAAGCTGCTGTAATAAATGGTGACGGTACTGGTCCTGAATTAGTTAATGCGATGATTAAAGTTTTAAAATCATGTAATACTAACGTTGAATTAGTAACATGTGACGCGGGTTCTGAATGGTGGGAAAAAAATGGAGGTAATTCTTATATCTCAAATGAGGTATGGGAGACGCTGAAATCTTCCGATGCTTGTTTTAAAGGTCCTACCACTACAATTCCAAATCCCGATGCACCTAGAAGTGTTGCCGTAAGCATAAGACAAAAATTTCAACTTTACGCAAACATCCGCCCGATCAAAACATACAAGATTTCGAAATTACAGCTAAATTTTATTTGCGTAAGAGAATCAACAGAAGGGCTGTATGCAGGTATTGAGTTTAAGACAAGTGATGATTCGGCCATAGCAATTAGAAAAACCACTGGAAAGGGTTGCAGGAGAATAGTCAAAAAGGGCTTTGAACTAGCTAAAGAAAAAGGATTTAAAAAAATATTTGCAATAACTAAACGAAATATTCTAAAGGAAACAGATGGGATTTTTTGGAATGCAGTAGTGGAAACAAACAAAACATATCCAGACATCGAAGTCGAAGAATATTATATCGATAACATGACTCAACAACTAGTCAAGAATCCAGAAAGATTCAACAATAGTTTACTACTTAGTACAAATTTATTTATGGATATAATCTCTGAATGTGCATCAGGACATGTAGGGTCTATCGGCAATGTCTATTCTGGAAATTATGGTGATACATATGCAATGTTTGAACCTGCTCATGGGAGCGCTCCAAAGCATGCTAGGCAAGACAAGGTAAATCCAGTGGCAACCATATTGTCAGGTGCTTGGATGGTCGAATACTTAGGAGAGAAGCATATTTCAGAAGCAATTTTCAAAGCCACCGAACAAACGATTGACGAGGGAAAGTTTTTAACATACGATCTGGGCGGATCATCGTCATTATCAAAAATGGCAGAGGCAATTGCTCAAAGGTCAGCAGCATTAATCAAAAAGTAATCACAAAATCTATAACGAAAATCAACCGATCTCTTTTTGTGTTTGCGTTTTTCTTTTTATTGTCCTAGTTCTGATCACATATCTTTTCTTTTTACTTATGATAATCAAATCATAGAACTATTTCTTACGCCAGAGAGTTCCAATATTTCTAAAGATTCAAAAAAGAATGTTTTTTTTGCGATTATTTTGTTGTATAAAAACAATTTATCAATGAAATCATCCATTTTTTTGAGATCAGATAAGGTTGATCTCATTATTACAATTTTCCCCTTTTCGCTAAGTTGCAATTGAACTGATCTCAATAATCGAATAGTCAATTCGATTCCTTTTTTTCCTCCATAAACGGCAGTATCATCAAGATTACCGAATTCCGTTGGTAAATACGGTGGATTGCTAATAATCAAATCAAATTTACATTTTAATGGTAGACTCAAATCAGAGCAAACCAACAGTTTGTTACTAATATTTGTCAGAGTATTATTTTTAGCGTACCTGATAGAATTAACATCAATGTCAGTTCCGACAACAAACTCAAAGTTTGTACATAATAATCTGGTCAAGTATCCAGATCCAATACCCACTTCAAGGGCCATTTTACCTCTATAATTTACGAGAATATCCTCCATAAAATAAGTATCCTCTGAAGGGCTGTACATGTAGTAATCGCTTAGTAAGTAAAAAGATTAAGGTTATTTAATAATTTTTAGCAGAAATTCACATTATCCTGAGTTTAAAATATGATTAAGTGGAAAATCGCTCTTTAAATACATTTGTGATTTCATGCCATATCATATTTTTTTATCATTTTATAACAATTTCTCCCTTCATTTCTGGATGAAAAGAGCAATAATATGTGTAGTTACCTGTTTTATTACTTGCAATTCCTGTTATAAAATCTTGCTCTGTTGTCAAGTAGGCGGTATTGATGCCAAGTTCCTCGGAAATGAAATCATGTTTCACAAAGTCTTTATTAAGAACTATTAGTCTGGTAGGTTGACTTGCATTCACATATAAAGTTGGATTGGTCTGGTTAAAGGCATTATTTTGAGCTATTAATAGAATCGAATCATTTGATTTTTGAATATTTTTTTCCTGAGGAGTATTTAATAAATTACCAATGCCCCATAAACCACCAACTATTATGAATGAAATGGCTATTATAGCAATGATATTATGTAACAAGTACGTTAATTATTGTTATACTACCAATAAATATCTTGAATGAAAGAATTTTTCATTTCAAACTACTTACATTTTTCTCAAAGCACAATACTACAAAACGTTAAATTGAATTCCACAGTACTTAATAACCAAGTTCATCCCTGTTCTGAAAGATATTCGATAGATATTCTATCGATTTATTTTCACCCTTGTGTACTTCTTTTTGTTCCGAGCCTCTCATTTCGATAGTAGAATTAGCTAGGTGATATTTTTTCAAAACCAGCATTACGTCATCGATAGTATCAATATCCACCTTCAAATTCTCGTGGTAAAATATTTTCAGCGGGACGCCATTATCAAGAGCTTTTCTAAAATGGTTGAAAAAACTGTTATCATCGAAGCTCGTATCTATTATCGAATGCGGCTTTCTTAACAATATGTTAGTCCCATCGAATCTATTTGAAGGAACCATACTAATAATCTCTTTAAAGTCCTGTGCGAAAGAAATGATCTCTTTTATTTCTTTTAGCGTTAGCAGTGGTATATCTATAGGGATCACAATCGAGCTATCAAATTTGTTTTTCTTTATATAACAATCCGCAATTTTAACAGCATCATTTACTCCGCCGCTACGACCTTCAAATAACACTACTACCTTTTCTTTTGATTTCTCCGGTATTGGAATAATTTCATTTGTAACCAAAAACATATTACTTTCTTCTAACTCAGACATTTTTTCAATCAAATCATTTACCATAAGATGGCAGAGCCAGGCCCTTTGTTCTTGGCTAAGAAAGCCACTCAACCGTGTCTTACTCTTTTCAAATCTTTTTATTGGAATAATTATTGCAGTTCTTGTGCTGCTCAAAAAATAACCCTATTCTATTCTTAAAAATTAGAAATTATATACCGCGCCAGTGATGTTTCTTTTCTTAAATTCGTCATAAGTATGTCAGAATAACAAAAGTTTATTTCACGATAATCGTTTTTTATTTTTTTTTCAATTTCAGATTCATCAAGTTTGTCGAAGATCATTGTATTAGCAATTTCTGAATAAAAGTCAATTAACCCTCTCAAATTAGGAGAGATATTCTTCGCCTTCATATAAATTTCACATGGACCACTGACTGCTCTATTAGAAATAAGGGGAGAAATCATAACAATTTTATTTTTTAACTTCTTCAAAAGGTTTTTCATACCAGGTATGCTTATTATTGGCCCAATGCTGGTGATCGGATTTCCGGGAGCAAATAAGATTAATCTCGATTCTTCAAGCGTTTTTTGAGCTTGTAAAGTTACCCTGGCTTTTTCAATGTTATTGTAAATAATGTCATACACCGGCATCGAACCTTTGTATTTTATCCAGTATTCTTGTAAATGAATTCGTTTGTTGCCTTCTGTCACCATGTTTGATTCATAATGAGTATCAGAAGCAGGAGCTACGAGTAGTGATAGACCATATTTGTGAGTAAAGAATTTTGTGATTTCAGTTAAACTCATCCCCTCTTTTAATAACTGCGTTCTTAAAACATGAGTTGTCAAATCTTTATCCCCGAGGTTAAACCATGCTTCAGTTCCAAGAGTAGTCATATACTTTAAGAAATTAAAAGAATCTCTTTTTACTCCCCAGCCCTTCTTTTTGTCCAAATTATTACTGAGTCCATAGATGATTGTATCGATATCGGGACAAATGTAGAGCCCATAATGCCAAAAGTTATCTGCGACATTTGAAATAATTGTAATGTTTTCTGATTCTTTATACATTCCTCTAACTAATTTGACAGAACCTGTTCCCCCAGCTAAAATGGTAATCAATATTACAGTTCTATTTTTTTCTTTTTTTATTCTTTGTTTTTTTCTCTTTGTTATGTTATGATTTTTTTACTTTTAGACTGGATAAAATATAATTTTTGATTTTAAATATGCAGTATTCAATTTGAATTCACCTCAAGTAAACATATTTCAATAAGATTATAAACAAGGAAAATGGAATTCAAAAATATTGAAATTAAGGTCTCTAGATTATGTAATAGTATTATTGGCTGTTGTTTTTTTTAGCGGGATTATTAATCAAAGCTTTGCTATACAAATGGAAGCAGGAGTCTCACCTGCAATAAATACGGCGGACGCTTCCTTTACAGGTGATAGAATTCTTACTTTAAAGTATCCCGCTGATAGCACTATGTCACAAATATTAGATGGAAATAAAACATCAATCTCATTTTCATTGAATTCTTCAGATAGCAGTAATGGCGTATCTGAGATTTTGGATAAAATAAACAATCAATTACTTTCTCAAAAACAAAGTTTAGTAAAATTTGAAAACGCCACACTAGATTATAAAGCAACCCTCAATGGAAGACCCACAACTGCAACCGTTTCGTACCAGGTGGAATTGCATCCAATTATTACTAACCTTGTAACTGGATCAAACGGAACTTCTACATCTATTTTGGATGTAGATTGGAGAAGTATTGCATTGGAAGAGCCATTGATAGTAAATACTGAAGAATATGGTCAGATTGACATTAATCATCCTATTGGAGGTTTGGAAAAACTAGCTCCAGAGGTAGCTGCTAAGATTCAAAATACAACTTTAGATCCTGCATTTGAAACCCCTATTATGGATTTTACAGATTTTGGATCGTCAATGAATAACTGGCACTTTTTGTTTGACGCAACTGGTGCTCAAGCAGGTGCAGCAAACTTCGGGTTTTCTGTCACAGAAGGAGGATCAAAGATAGTTTCGATATATTCTTTGGGTGAGAGTAGTTTCAGAGAAGGAACACACACAGTAAAAGAAACTTCTGCTTCAGCTGATATAGATGGAGTAACTGTTAATGTTAATGGTTTAACAGCCCCTCCAAGTGGACAAATGCAGATAGGGGGATTCTCCCAAGTTCAACAAACAGGAGGCAAAGAATATCTCCTTGTATCATCCGAAGCACCCCAAGGTATGGCTACTTCTTCAGGCAGTTTTCCCATACAAGTCATATTGATATTTGGGGCTATGATGGCTGGGGTGGCGATCCTAGTATTAGTAAAATCCAGAAAATAATCAATAGAATTTAATATTTTTTGTTGTTGGTATTTATAGTAAATGGTCTATATTTTTGCCAATAGCTTTAGATAGTCTATTTTCACTTTTTAGATAGTATGTACCAATATCCTGAGTAGTATCCATCGTTATTACATTAGGTTGGATAATCAAGCTCCCCGAATATCTAGATTTACCTAATCCAATAACCTCCTTGTTATGGTTTAATATTATAACTTGTTGATTTTCTTTTATATCTTTGAAAAACGAAAGAATGGAACTTCCCATTATGTCCCTACCAAAAACTATTAGATTTTCAGCCTTAGTATTGATGATAACGTGAGGATAATCCATATTTCTGTTGTGTTTGACTACGAATTCGGCAAAATTTAACCCGGGAGAAAATTTCTTATTTTTAATAGTACCGATTTTCAAACCGATAATAATGGGATTTAATTTTTTAAACAGCATATCATCATATTTAACGTTGGAATGAACGAAAACTTCAGTTCTCTTTATGTTTTTTTTTGAGTCAGCGAATTCAATACCATTTGAGTATCCTAATGTTAAGACATGAAATCGTCCCTGATTATTGTGGTTATATTTTTCAACCGCATTACCACTACTATTGTCACAGGAATTGTGACGTAGAATTTTGTTTGGAATGGTATCATGTTTTGAAATGTTTGTTTTTGGATCACTAATAGAGGCATCTAAAACCAGGGTTCGGATTAATATTCTTAGTGTTCCAAAAATTTCAAAAATTCCCCAATTATTAAATGACCTTTTTAAAATCGTCTCTTCAACATTAGTTAAATTTCTAAAAGTCATTTTAGTTCGGATTCTTCCTTATTTTTGCTATAAAAAATCCGTTGGTTGAATGGATATGAGGATAGAACCTTTTGGTAAAGACCATTTTCTCGTCGAATTGGTACTTTGAAAAGCTTGTCAAACCATTCATTCCATAATTTAATGGCTCGAGTTTTGCATTTTTGTGATTGCTTAAGAGATGCTGTATTATCATCTCATTTTCTTCGGGCGCAAAGGAACAAGTACAATATATCAAAAGTCCGTTTGGTTTCAAAACATTAAAACCAGATACAATCATTTTTTTCTGTCTGTTACTGCAGGTTTCTAAATCCACTAAATTACGACTTTTCTTTCTAGAATTGTCTTTCATAATAATCCCTTCACAGGTACACGGTGCATCAAGCAGTACCCTATCAAACTGTAATTCAAGTTCGTTTATCTCTTCTGCCTTAATATTAAGCACAATTGTATTTTGTACAAAACAACGTGACAAGTTAAAAAGTAGAGATGCAAGTCTGTTAGAGTTTAATTCGCATGCGAAAATTGCTCCCTTATTATTTAGTTTTTGAGCGATATGTGTTGTCTTGCCCCCAGGTGCCGCAGCCATATCTAATACAACCATATCGGATCCAGTATTAATTTCTAATTCCTCTACTGCAATGCAAGAGCTCAAATCCTGAATGTAATAATATCCTTTCAAATATTCAATCGTTGAACCTATACTAGGTTGTTTGGACCCAAGGTCAATATCTTTGCTAGACTGCAAATCATAATCTTTTTGCGTGGTAACAGCAACATTATTGTCATTGTTATCATCATTATTTTGATGATCAATTGTAATCCCAGCGTCCTTAATTTGAATACCCCCGAACCCAGGGTTCTTAATCTCAAATACATCTTTTAGAATTGTCTCGTTTAAGTGATATCCCTTTTCATCGAGTCGCCTTATTAGTTCCTCTGGATTAGTTCTTAGCGTATTTACTCTTATATAATAATGCAAGTTTTTACTATTATGGATATAATCTAGCATCTTTTCAGGATAAGGAATAAAATTTAGAAATCTAGATATCATCCACTCTTTATATCCATATCTTTTTGATAAGAACCTCGAATGTTCGTTACCCGTTAGGAGTACTGGACAGTCTAAATTATCATCCATTCTATATTACAATTTATCAGTAGTGACAATTAGAATTAATAGATTTTCGAAATTTATTCGAAGATAAATAGTATGGGATTCAAAATGGAAAAGTTTCCCTCATGAATCCCATATCATGTGTCCTAGTAGTAACCCTCCTTTTGTTTTAAGCAAGATTTAGCTAAGCAGCCTACCTGAGTGTATGTACGGGTTCCTAACTCTGTTTGGCCTTTCTCCACCTAGGTCGACAGTTTCACTCCAAGATTGAAATCACTCAGATTATTAATCATCATTGCCTTTGATCTCAACTGGATCCTTTTCTATTTCGTTGCCAGAAGTCTCCTTCTAATTATCGCTAATTCAGGTGCCCGTAGTGAGGGAGGAGTTTCCTCTTCGTCATATATTGCCAGAAGTAACTTGCTCGCTAGCTCACAAGTAAAAATGAAACTCTAAAGTTATTAACTTTCTTATCTACTAGTCGTTTTTTGGATATTCTTTCTGGTTGAAGATAAAATTGATATACTCTTTTACAAGTCCAATAAGCTTGATATTGAAATATTTTTGAATATCTCAATTGACTTGTATTAACGAAATTATCGTTCCAGTGTAATTCGCTTTTTAATGCAGTACTTTTCGTAGAATTTGTTGTTAGGAGTTGAAAATGTGTGGAAAGTAATCCTTTTCAATCGTTATTATCTCATCTTGTCCTAGTGTATGAGAATAATCCTCCAAGATTTCGGAGTTTAAATCCAGAAATGTATGCCCCCACTTAAATTTATTTAAAATCTCTCTAGATACTTCTTTGTAATTCAAAATATACAAGGCTGCAGATATGGCTTCAACCGTTGAAAGCATTCCTAATTTGGCATAATTGGTAGGATTTCCGGCCAATAGGGCAGGAAGCTTTCTATTATTAAAGAATTTTTTTGACGTATTAATTACCCGTGTTGCTAATTTCCAAGAGCAATCAATAGCGCAAATGCCTCTAAATTTTTTTATATCATTGGGGGTAACCATTTTTTCAGCGAAAGGGTTGAGAACCAAAAATGTGGTAGGAACCCGCCTTACTTCCTTAGCCATTTTAAATTTAACAAGTCGCGATGCTGTACACTTGTTTGGATCATCTTGCCTATACATCAGTACAGCCAATTCTAAAGGTATCGCATGGGATTCACTCATCTTTTAATTTTTCTTTCTCCTCTTCTTGTTTATCCTTTTTACCTCCACGAATGAATGAATATATCAATAATCCAGCAATTACAGCCATTATGATATAGTTTACAGGGGGCTTCAAAACCTGAGGTATGATACCCACTTGTGGGATAGTATAGATAACTTTCCCTACATAGTTCTCCCCTGTTATCGGAAAATCTATTCCAGGAATGGAACATTCGTTTGCATCCCCCTTTGTCAGAATTGTTTTTTCCTGTATTACTTCATTTATGGCAATAGGAGCACAAAGAATCACGTTTCCTGTCATATTATTCCCTTTTTCAATGATAGCTGATACCCGGTGTACAATAGTCTTATCTTCTTCCGCTGGATCCGGGGCTTTAAAAACGATGATATCTCCTATATTCGCATTGGCAAAAGTGCTATTGTCTTTCTCCCAAACTATTATCAAATCATTTATGTTGAGTACAGGAATCATGCTACCACTTGCCACTACATAAAACGGATTAGAGTCGGCCAATAGAGTCCTAATAGAAATAAATGCTATAGCAAATACAACAACTATGATTATGATTATCTTTATATCTTTCCTCTTGTTATCCTTGTTCTTTTTTGACAACTTGTAATGAATAATTTGGATTTTAAACCTTACATAAACATTCTGTTTAAATTTTAATTATCTCTTATTTCATCCCCGTTGAGTAATTCGAGACAAAAGTATTGTATCAATATGCTTTTGCAAAGATAACTATCTTATTTGCCTTTTTTCCGCAATAAATACAATCCTTAATTACATCATATGTCGTATTGAGTCCGGTTGGGAGGTCTTTTGAATCAAACGGAATTACCCTAATGTCTGCTCCAGTATCCTCCTTTACTCGGACTTCACAGTCTTCATTGCCACACCAACCTGCCACCATAAATCCTGAATAACTATCCAAATTCCTCTTGAAATCGTCAAAATTTGTTATGATCTTTGTTTTCTCTTTAAGATAGGTTTCTGCTTTGCAATACAAATCAGATTGCAAACTTTGAAAAATTTTTTCGATTTCTTTACTCAAATTCTCCATAGGGACAATACTTTTTTGTCTATTGTCTCTTCTCACTACCTCTACATTATTGCTTTCAATATCTCTTTGTCCAATATTTATTCGGACAGGGACCCCTTTCATTTCCCATTCATTATATTTCCATCCAGCGGTAAACTCATCTCTTTCATCTACAAAAACCCTATAGCCTAAAGATACCAAGCTATCTTTTACTCTATTAGCATGGTCTTTAACTAAATGTTCATTTACATTTTTGTAAATTGGAATAATAATAATTTGGATTGGAGCAACGATTGGAGGTAATATCAAACCTTTGTCATCTCCATGAACCATTATTAAGGCTCCAATCAATCTCCAGGATATCCCCCAAGAAGTTTGCCAAACAAAATCTTCATTATTATTTTTGTTCAAAAATTTAATTTCAAATGGTTGTGAAAAATTTATACCCAAGTCATGAGAAGTTCCAAGTTGTAGCGCTTTTCCATCAGGCATCATCCCCTCCAATGCAGTAGTATAATCTGCACCAACAAATTTCTCTTTGTTGCTCTTATAGCCAGATACCGTAGGAATCAAAAGGATTTTTTCAATGAAATGTTTGTAGAGATACAAAATTGTCATCACTTCGCGCTCCGCCTCTTTTTTGTCGGCGTGAGCTGTATGGCCCTCTTGCCATAAGAATTCCGAATTTCGTATGAAGGGTTTAGTTGACTTTATCTCAGCCCTCAAAGCGGTGTTCCAAAAATTCATTTTAAGTGGAAGATCTCGATAGCTGATTATCCATTTCGGAAATATTGAATAAAGCAGAGCCTCAGAAGTTGGTCTCAACGCTAATTTCTCACTCAACAGAGAATCACCAGACGACGTTACCCAAAAGACCTCTGGATTGAATCCCTTGAAATGTTTTTCCTCCTTGTTCAACAGACTTTCAGGTATCAAGCAAGGTAAAAATCCGTTAAGGTGTCCTGTCTCTTTGAATTTCTGATCTAAATAGGTCTTGATGAGGTCCCAGATAGCAAAACCATATGGCCGGAGGACAATGAAACCTTTTGCAGATATATAATCGGCCAGCCCAGCTTTTTCAATTATTTGAGAATACCACTCGCTAAAGTTTTCATCTTTTTTTATACTAATACCAAATTCCTTACTGATTTTCTGGTCCAATTAATCAAAAGATAGCTGTGGATTTCTATTTATGAAGCTTGTGCTATTATTACCGGCGCAATAAAAAGAAATAACTAGACTACTCTAATGGGTCACCTTTGCAATGAACGACACCGCTAATTCTACTATGAAAATTGCTACAAACGTAGCATTGTACAAAGCCAATCTCCTGTTTGAACACAGGACAATCTACAGATTCTAACTTCATTCTTTTTAACATTTTTGGACTGACACCCTTTAGTTTCAGTTTACCCTTATCGTCCATCATCCCAGAGCTCTTTAGCTCAGCTTTGGCTCTATCACTTATTTTCAAGGTTTTTTCCACTTGCTTTATTGGAACCTCATATTTCGTATCGGGCGATTCACTCATCTCAATTAGATTTAATGTACGGTCTAATTATTTATAAAAATTTTTTTTCCAATTTGAGGAATAAGATAAAATATCTAAAAAGAGACATTTAGACACAACATTATTGATTTTGGATTCGCCAGATATGACGAAATCTGTATGAGATGTAGTAAACAATAACCAATAATTACCATAAGATGATCAATAATTATACATCTTTATTATCTATGACGAATTCAATAAGCTGTTTGAAGACGTATTTTATATCCAAGAAAGATACGGAGAAAATACTCAAAACAATAGTCAATGGCTGGGAGGAGAAAATATTGATTCCCAAAACTAAGAATATTAAAGTTTTTGAAATTGAAGATAATAAGAGTATCTTCGTTATCGATTCCCTTGTTGCAGTTTTCATTTCTGAGGAGATTATACTGCCTTTTTTGGGCAGAACCGATGTCCTGGAAAAATTCCCTTCGGTAATTGTAGACTCTGGTTCTATAAAGTTCATATGTAATGGAGCAAAAATATTGCGTCCAGGTATTGTAGAGTTTAGTCAATTCAGGAAAAATGACATAGTTGTGGCAAAGGAAGAAAAATATGGAAAATATTTATCTGTCGGTATAGCACTTGAGGACAGCATTAACGCCAAAGAATTACAAAAGGGACAGATTATAAACAATCTGCACTATGTCGGTGACAAATTCTGGAATGCTTTTAAGGAAATCTCCTTTCGGTTATGAGGGTAAATAGTACCATGTATGAGGGCTTTATCTTTATATATCCTAACCATTTTTAAAATGACATGCTTACGGGAAAGATGACAGCTACTTGGCTAATCCTTTTAACTATAGCAGGATGCGCTGCAGTTCCAGTTTTGTTAATTTATTATACCACAGTGCATCCATTCATCGAAACTCACCCGCCTAAAATAACCTTGGGTTTAGTAGATTTAATTCCGAAGGCCATAATGCTTGGCTTTGCTCACACTGTTTCAACATAGAATCACAGCGCCTAAGCTTGTCAAGAAAAATTAGGAATTTAGTCAACTAATTTTTAATATTTATTTAAATAATCTTCTCCTAAAAACTAAAATATATTGACTATGGAATTAAAGGTTCATCCATCATTTTTTAGAGAGTTTGCCACGAAAACGTGGATATCTCCATATGAAATAGTGAGAGAACTTATTGAAAACGCCTTTGACGAGGATGCAACGAATGTCCTCGTAACGGTACTAGACAACGGTAACGTGGTAATTGAAGATAATGCAGGGATGAACTCCAATTCAATGGACAAGTTTTTGATATTAGGCTCACCTCATAAAGCTGAAGAGACTCTTTCACCAAAATTGAAAAGATTAAGAACAGGAAGATATGGTACTGGACGATTATCCTTTTTGACTTCGTTTGATCAAATGAAAATCAAAACTCGGCTGGATGATTTTAGCAAAACCATAACTATTGATGGGAATACATTAGAGGAGCTTATTACAGGAAGAGCAAAATTACGTGAGATAAGAGAACCAAAACTCAGCAGAAATGGTACTGAAATCTTGTTGATAGGATCTAAAATTAGCATTGACATAAACAAACTTTCCAAAGAAATTAAGAAACTCTCTATTCTAAAATATCCACTCTTTGAGGTGTATATTAAATCTGCCAACAATATTAAAGAATGGGATATGTCTGATTCCCAAGTAATACGCTCGCCAGATATTCAGGGTTACAAGCTAGAAGTAAATTTAGATAATCCAAGAACCACCGGTGAAATAACCATTGCGAGAAGGCCTTTGGGACAGGATGAGAAAGGAATAGCAATAATGGTAGGTAATCACGTGGTTTTGAGGGGCACATTTGGATTTGACAACAAGCTGAGCCGAGTTACAGGATATGTAAAATGCGACGAACTTACATCCAGGTTTGCAGATAAATCGGCTTTGATTGAGAATGATATCTATAACACTTTCAATCAGAATGTAAAAACCTTCATAATTGACCAAGTACTTCCAAGCCTCACAGAATATGAAGACGTCCTTATCACAAGGGAAGAATCAAAAATTTATAAGGAAATAGATAAAGTCATGGGTCAAGCAGTTTTGGAAACTCTTGAACCAGTAGAAGAGATTCAAGGATTCGAATCGGTCGAGGTTTCATCCCCATCTGGCGAGAACGGAACAGATGACCCGAGTCAAATAAAAGATAGTCTCACAGGCGACTCAAATTCAATTCAGGGTCATGAAAATAATAAAAACGATAATGTATCTTTTACCTTAACACAGGTAGATGGGAACAATGATTTAGATATCGGTGATGACAACAACAAACGAAATTCCGATTCAACTTTTGATGATTTGAATGCAAAGAAAGCTACTGAATCCTCTTCATCAGACAATTATATAGACAATAGAGACAAAATTTTGAACAATTCTGAAATATCAAATTCAGCAAATGAATTTGCTCTTAACGGTTCTACCAACAGAGAGAGTGCTACAACACAGGTTTCAAGTAATAATTACAACGAGAACCTCGCTAATGACAATAACGGGATGATTAGGAAAACGGTTAGAAAGCCCATTCTCAAAAAAACGTTCACCCTAAAAAAAATAGGATACAAGGTGATCCCCTACGAGGATGAAACTGATCCGAGATACAGTTTTACGAATGAAAATATTGTCTTTGTAAATAAGGCCCATTCCACCTATAAGGTCGAAGCTCAAAGGGGAGACGAATTCCTGTTCAGACACATAACAAATATTGTTGCAGAGGTGGTGGTTGGATCAAAGTATCCAGAGGCAAAGGACATTCTAGAAATTCAAAATAAGCTAATATCCGAAGCAATCAAGATTCATGACTACTCAATGTTGAAAAAGTAGGCACCAATATAGAAACGACTAAATCTAACTCTTTTTTTTTAATTATTAAATGGCTTTTCAATTTATGCCCGGAGCAACAGCAGTTGGTATTACTTACAATGATGGAGTACTTTTGGCTGCTGAAGAGAGAATTTCATATGGCAATTTTGTAGTTAATAAAAATACTAAAAAAACATTTAATGTTACTGATCATGTGGGTGCTGCCTGTGCAGGTATGGTTGCTGACATGCAGGTTCTTGTACGCCAGGTAAGCGCTCTATCAAAAATCAGGAAATTGGAAACCAGACGTAATGTCGAACCAAATTCGGTTGCAAAATTGATGTCTGTTATAATGTTTGAAAGGAGATACTTCCCTTTATTGACTCAAGTTGTAGTTGGAGGTGTTACAACTGGAAAACCAGAAATTTATACTCTCGATCCACTAGGTTCGGTATTATCAGATAGATATGCCGCAGTAGGAACTGGAGCTGAAATGGCATTGGGAGTAATGGATGCAGAGTTCAATGAAAACCTTGATGAGGAGAAGGCAACTAATCTAGCATTAAGATCCATTCGATCATCCATTTCAAGGGATTCTGCGAGTGGTGATGGTATAGACATTTTGATCATCAATAAGAATGGGAAAAGTGAAAATTCGTACCCAGTATAAATCTGAAAAACAAATATTTTCTCATATTTATAGCGAATGGTAAATGGTAAAAAGCGATTTCTTCGCTCGAGGCCAAATCAACCAATTAGTTTCAATTATTTATTTAAACTGATTTGAGAATTGAGACGGTCAAGATATCTAAAATACTAAGTTTTGGTAGTGGGACCTTTTATTCTCATTCTACCAAATTTGGAACTCTGACGTTTACTTTTTTATAAAAACCTTTATTTTAGAATAAATAAAAACGGGCCCGGAGGGACTAGTAACAAATTTGACTCAAATATCGGATTCGTATTAATACACCGATGGGTAGTGAATGAAGGGATATTCAATATCTAAAAAGTTGTTAGTATAGTAATCGGTAAAATTTATTTAGCTATAAGAATTGGTTCCCAACCCTTGTCGATCTATTACGATCTATATGTCATAATCTTAAATACTATCATCACCAGCCGTTTATTTTTTCATTTTCTAATTATGATTAAATTAAGTATTGAATATGCGTATCATGATGATCAATAAATTTTTGATCTCCAATCTGTGCATTACACTCATCTTAGTTTGTTGTATACCCGGAGTTACTTTTGCTCAAAATGAGGATGATATTGCAAGTAATAGTCAAGACCAGGTTCATCGAATATTTGTAGCACCGCAATCGAATCTTAATATTTCTAGTGCAACAAGTTATTTTGAGGGTGATTATTTTTATATAGTTGGAGAAGTCCTTAATAATGCCTCAAATACTAAAGAATTTGTAAAAGTCATATCTACATTGTATGACGAAGATGGACGTGTCATAGGAACAGATTTTACTTTTACAGACCCTTCAACAATTCTATCTTCAATGTCTGCACCTTTCAAGTTAATAATAGGTCTCGAGGATGTTAGTAGCATACAATCAATCAATAGCTATAAAATTATATCTACTGATGAATAACTAGATTCTTTTTCTCTAGATTGTTTTATTCAAAAAATGTTATCCAGGATAGCCGTTTTGTACATGATTTTTTAATAGTAAAAACTTCTGGTAAAGTATTTAAGTAAAAATAGATATTGTGTTATAATGGTTTTGAGTTATGCCATTTTGATTTTAATGACATTTTTGACGTCGCTTTCAGTTTTTGTAACAAATGACAAAGACATCTTTTCCTATGCTTTGGAAATACCCGAGGTGCAAACTAATGATGAATCTTCGGAGTCTAGTAACCCCGCTTCTACAAATATCTCTCAAACCCGGAACGCAGAAGAGTTTGCTTTGAAGGCTACTTTAGATGAACAGAATAGTATAATTGATAATTTCAAGATGTATGATGTAGAAGGCTTTGGACTAAATTTAAGTCCTAATAGCACTCTGTGTCCTACAAATAATTGCGAATTTGAGTTAGATGACGGGAAATTAACCTCAATACAAGCCGGCCAATATTCTCTCGGAGGTGTATTAAAGATCGGAGTCGAAGAAGAAGAAGGTACTAGATCTAACGTTATGAATATCGGCGGCATGTTGAATGTAAAAGAAACCTTGGAGAAAGACGATGTCACCACTGAATTCTTGACGGGTAAGTTTAACTTGGGTGAGGCAATAACCGTTTCCTTCTCACCTGAAATCAGTTATCGGGTTACCAATGGTACACTTGCAATTGATGACGACGAGGCCATGTTAATCTTGCAAGGTGAAAGGACTAAGTGATAGATTGGATGCTTAGTAAAAATATTTATTCTATATTTGTTATTGCGTCTATTGCCCTATTCTCTGGAGGAATTATAAATCTTACAAATGCACAAGTGGAAATTCCTGAGGCAAAAATCGTGGATGAAGATGATACATCTGAAGAATTAGGAGGAAACTCTACTCTATTGACCTATGTTGATGAAGATTTGGGATTCTCATTAACCCATCCTAGCTCATGGGAAGAAAATCCATCAAAAACCAATGCATATAACCTGGTAAGATTTGATTCTCCAGATGGAACTGCTGGTGTATATGTCTTTTTGTTTCCCTCCAAGGACGATCAGTCTTTGAAAAGCTTCGGAGATGAATTTGTTAAGGATGATGATAATTTCAAAATTAATGAATACTATAGAAACAGTACAACTAAATTAGCTGATCAACCGGCCATCAGAGCGTCTGGAACTTATTTCAATACTGTTACTCCGTATGAAGCAGCATTAGGTTACAAGTCCACTAGCACTAAAACACTACAGGTTTATACATTTTCAGAAGCTAATGACGGATTCTTTGCGGTTATACTTCACGCAGACGACAGCAAAAGCTATGACAAACATTTACCTGAAGTTGAGCAAATGATAAAATCGTTCAAAATAAATTCTACAGGTCCCATCTTTAACGAAGAAAATTGAATAAACAAATCTCTATACCTCAATATTTTTTATAAAGTTTTGGAATTGCGGTTATCTTAGATGCGAATGATATAGTTACAATAAGAAGTTACATTCTATTAAATAATAATTTAATATGAGTATAGAATGTGGCTTTACACTTACTCAAACTCGTGTTACCACATTACATCGCTATTATTTTGATTGTATTTCTACTCCTTTTTGTCCACAACAATAAACTTAACACAAAAAAATGACTACCAAATAAATTAATTTTTACCTTATCTCCGTTGACATCATTTTAGTTCAATTTAGTAAATGGACAAACTATATTTACAAAAAAGCCAATTTTTGCTGTCAAGTCCTGTAGTTGTTAATGGTTTAAACCCCTTGAGGCGCGCCTCAAACTTGACCATATTTCAGGTTCGCAAATAGAGGCGGTTTAGATTTTACTAATATAATAATAGCAATTATTAAAAAATAATAGAAACTCTTCAAAACATAATAAGCATAAAGACATTCTAACAGATGTCTCCCTATTACTTATTCAAATACTTACGCTCTACTTCCATCTATAAAAAGATAACCAGTTTGATTGTTGAATTTCTTGATTTGAATAGTAAAATTAGCATAATTGGTATTGTTAATGGTCAGAGGCGAATCTTCAAATGCTATATAATTTGTATAACTAGGCTGTGTGTCGATATATCTTACATCATATAGTCCGTTGATTCTCTCTATACGTTCCAATGTACCTTTATCAGAAACAGGCATTTTGAATTTGATATCGAAACCAATTTTACTATCTGAAACCTGAACCAAATTTTGTGCCGAAGAGGCTAATTGATAAACTCCAGTATTAGATTCGTTATTGTTGAATATTATATACAGTCCGACATGCGGATCTACTCTATACCCATCACCAAAAAAAACATTGGTCTCAGGATCTCGGATTAGATATGAACCTATCTGTAACTCAGCAGGTTTTGATCCAATTGTAAAACTCGCTATATTATCAGTTTTCTGCTGATTAACGGTATTACTCATCAAATTCACCGTATTTAATGCGGCATCTTTGTTTGTTATCGCAACAGTATCGTACGGATTGATTTCCAACACTTTATCGTATATTTGTATAGCTCTACTATAGTTACCTAAATTATAGAGAGACAAACTTTTGCTACGTAAAGCCGAGAGATAATTCGGATCTATAGCAAGCGCTTTATCGTATGATTCCACCGCGCCAGTATAATTGCCTAAGTCATCCAAAGCATAACCTCTAAAGAGATAGACGTAAATGTCATTGGGATCTATAGCAAGCGCTTTATCGTATGATTCCACCGCGCCAGTATAATTGCCTAAATTGGAATAGGAGAGACCTTTGTTAAATAGTGCAAATGTATCATTCGGATTAATTTCTAACACTTTATCGTACATTCGTATAGCTCCAGTGTAATTACCAGAAGTAGATAGGAGATCAGTTTTAAAGGTCAGTTCCAAAACTTCATTTGTACTATTTTGCGCTTTGATATTAGAAATCTCTATCGAACTGATGAGAGTTACGGATGTAAGAATAATTAAGAAAGGAAGGACCAATATAAAATCTCTAATTTCAAGTGAATGTAGGATATCAAAATTCATAGAATAGTTGTTTATCGGGATTATTTAAATAAAATAATTGACATGAAGCCAATTAGTTTGATGCAATCTTCACAAAAAATAAATTTCGTATCCCGATAGATATTTAGGATTCCTTTAGTTTTCAACATTTTTATTTTGCCTATACATACTATCCGTTGATAATTATTTTTTTAGTTTCTTATCGGCAGTTCATGGTTAAATATGGACTAATGTTATCATTATCATTAAAATACTCGATCAATCAGTTTAAAGCTAGATCATGTTTTCTCGTTAGTCCTATTGCCATATTTCATATTTTATTAAGGAATGTCAATTATGACATACACGGGAATAGACTTTCAGGTCCCGCCTTAAATTGGCTAAAATTTGAGGTTTAATAACAGTTTCAAACGTCCCGAGTTTAGCGGGCTTTTACTGTAACTCTATTGAAATTCAAAAGGTTGTAATAGGTAGGATCCTGTTTACTCAGATTATCCATTCATTTGCATTTTTTTTGAGATAAAACTTAATGGGTTCTGAGCATGAGTTTTGGTTTCAAGATACGATTTCACGCTATTCTCCGACAAATTCCTTTGTAACTCTGTTGCCTCAAGAAAATGTCTTTCAACGTTAAATAATTTGATTATATCCTTCCTATTACTTTTTTTCAAATCGGCTATCGAAATAGATACAGGCAAATTTTCTTTGAAAAGGGAGTCTATTTTATCGGTATCCTCACGATAATAACCATAATCAAGTCTGTTAAAAATGTGATAATGATTTTTCTCTTCTGAAGTTTTCGACAATTTAATTTTTTTTAAAACATCCGGATGCATTTTCGAAATATGGGACGTTCCGAAAGCATCAAAACCCATTAAAAAGGATACAATGTCTTTAGCAGGTGATACAGAAATCTTCTTTTGTACTTTAGTTAATGGGATATTTAGTGCATATAAAAAAGTCTGCTCATGGTATTCTCTTTCGTTTAAATAAGTCAGCTTTATCAAATCGTTAACCAATACATAAGAATCAAGGGGATTTTTACCATTGAAATCCATTGCAAAAGCAAATACCTCTTTTTTGAAATAGAATTTACATAACTCTACAAAATCATTTGATGAAAGCAAAGGTAGTGTACCTATTATCTTAGGTTTTTTTCGGTATGATTGAACTAATTCAAAAAATTTTTCCAAAAATTCAATATAATTTACTTCTGATAGATGACTTAAATTTGGAATAGTTATATAATCATTTAAAGGGTGTGTCGAAATTTTTATCAGATTCTCTATATCCTTTTCGTCTGGTTTAAAAATCTGATTGTTATGTTTATTCCTAAACCTTACAAACAGGAAATTAATCCCCTTTTGTTTCGCCTTTTGAATTAGTTTGCTGGTTTGTTTTTCAGGGGGGATGTCTTGGTCTAAATATTTGTCCAAATCTTCTTTAGAAAACGTTCTAAATATTTCTGTAATACAAGGTAAATTAGAAGTGCCGATGATGTTGAATTCATTTGGATTAGAGTTCTTTATATGAAGACTTCTAGTTGGTGTATGTAGATCTCCAATACTAGTTTTTATGCAAAGTTTTTTTAAGTTTGTATACTCGTCACGGTATTCTAATTTCGGTTGCATACCATACGAAAGATAATTATGTTACGAATATTTACTTTTATATAAAACTTGAATAAAGACGATATTTTCGATAGTTTCTTTGGAGAAAGAAAAGAATCTCCACAGTTTTCATACTTTATGTCATTATTATATGCTCCAGATTCTAATGGAACAGTTAATGTGCCATTCCATGGAGAAACATGGTTAGCTAAATCTTTATTCATAATATCAAAAGCGATTCCAGAATCCGAAATAGAAAGTACTCCGCAAAATTTCGGACCCAATGTTCCAATACTGCAATCTTTAGAAGAACAATCAAAAAATTCAGGATTGTTAATTGTAGATCAGAAAAAGAAATATTTGAGTGAAAAAGGGATTGAGCAAGCTGAAAAATTGTGGAATTCACTTCCAAGTTCTTCGAAAAAGATCATTAGCAATATCAAAAGGCTAATAATAGATATGGATTATGAAGAATTGATTTCTTACATGTATTCTACATTTCCAGAAGATACGGTAAATTCTGAAATTTTAGATGGTTTTAATAACAAAAGACTTAGCTCATCGATTAGTCTTTTTAGAAAAGGTAAGATATCGTTAACAAAGGGAGCTGAAATTGCAGACATCTCTTTGGAAGAATATAGAAATAAATTAATCAAACTAAAGATTCCATTGTTTTCGTAATTCATCTTAGTTAATAATAGCCATGAATGTTTTACCTGATGCAAATATTATTATAAATTTAAAAGCAGTTGATAAACTCAATCTACTATTAGAAATTTGCGACTCCTTTGGATGGGACATAGTTTTATCTGAAAAAGTATTTGATGAGTTAACGACTATAAACACAAGAGATCAGTTCAACAATCAAAAAATCAAAACTCATAAACCATTAGACTCTGTCTTACAGAAACGACTCGATTCTGGGCAGATAAAGAAAAAATCTGGAAATGCTAGTCATGTTCAATCAATAAGAACAATTCATGCAATAGGTTATGGAGAATCAGACATTATTTCCATTATTGAATCATGTAACGAAAATAAAAGAGAAAATTACTTGATGTTAACAGAAGATAAAAAGCCTAGTGGTATTGCATCAGAATTAAACATACTAAACGAAAACTTGTGTTGCTTTTTAATTAGAGGTATACAGAATAAGATTATAGATAGAGGTGTTTATTTAAACTTGATTGATCAAATGTTTGCTAAAGGTATTTTAGATAACAAAAGATATCACTACTGCAAAGAAATACTTAGGAATTAATAAATTTCGAAAATGAGTGATTTATAATTAGTTTTAAAATTCTAGAGCTTATGGATAGAACATAATTCTACCCAACTCTTGTTCTCTCGAGACTGTTCCTCAAGCAAATCTGTCGTATCAATATATATATTCATTGAGAATAATGGCCTGTTGTATATCATTGTATATCAAACTGTGTCCTCGGCCAATCTTAATACATAAGAGAGTAATTAATAATTGATAGCATTTTCAGCAAAGTATATTTTAACAAATTAGATTACAAAAACCAGATTAATTACCTCGACATTTTGTAGAAATATAAATCTTCTAGAGAGAATCATCAGTAAATGATATCCGGGTAAGTAGAGTTTTAAATTCAGATATAGAATAGATAACCTCGGACTAAGATAATCATTATGGTTATAATTTTCTTATCGAATGGTGCAAAGGTAAATCTAGTTATCCTCAATTTTTATGCTCAATTCTTCTTTCCTTATTCCCATTTATGAACAACCTACTTTACTTTTTCGTATATCTTATTTCCCTACTCTTGTTAGTTTGTACTTGAACGAAAATTTAATTATCCTCACATTGTATCAATTCAAATTTGTGCTGGGATGTAAGGTAATTGTTAAATAGCAGTTAGATGAAGATACTAATATATAGTAACATTAATCTAATAATATTTTGAGGATGGATGTAAGTCTCGTATTACCGACTCTATCGCTATTAGCATGAATTTCTATATGTATTTATCCTATCATACATTAAAAGTTATCAATCTAGTTTTGTTCTAATCTATATTCAATTGTCTCCAAAATAAAAGTAGATATTACTATGGGTGAAATTCTTAACAATTAATTATTTCTCGAATATTGTTTATTTGTTTGTTTTCGATACAGTCGAATAAGCCACATATCATTTGATCGTTATCAATATTGCTATCTGTTAAGATATCAATTATCTTATTAGTTAATTTAATGGAGTTCGTCATGTCCACCGGATTCTTGATAAGGTCTTTAATTAGGTCCTTGAGAGTTAAGGGTTCTTCACTAGGAGGATGAGTTGAAACGGGACTAATTGTTTCAGTCATGGCATCAGGTTCGCTAATTACCCCTTCTTCATTGGTGACAGGCAAGTGAAAAGTAAGATTGATGAGTAGTGGTTTCAGGTGCGGTAAAGGTTGGATCTGCCAAACAGTATCACTCAATGTAACATCCGAACCAACGAATTAATTTTATAACTATTACTTTGTTTAGCTATCTAATTTTTCTTGTACCGACTTAATTCTCTCTTCTAGTGTTTCAGATTTATCAAATCTTTCATCTATACGTATAGAGGAAATAATTCTGGGTATGCCTTTATCCTTAAGAGATTGATGTGCATACTCTATTGCTTTTAAAATATCTTGAATTGAATCTGCTTCCAATTGGGTACTCATTCCAGTTACCATAACCTTAATTCCTTTAACTTTTTTAATAGCATCAATAGCAATGGCTATTTCGTTACGTATGCTTGTAGATAATTCATCACTAGAATAGCGTTTTCCTAAGGGAGTTATACTAATCTCAGCAACTACTTTATGATTTTCTACTATCATTTTTATTAATGAGTGTTCTGTATAATTAAGTTTTGATTTCAGTAAGTATCTATAATCTACAGGTTTATTATCGTTTCAATCCTATAGTCTATTTCACTGGTGATCCTCCTCCGCCTGTTGGAAGAATTCTTTCGTCGTCTTCATCCCTGTCTTCATCATATGTTCGTGACATTGAGAGATTCGGTTTATACCGCAATGCTACTATACCAGCTGGTAGTAATAACGCAAATGGGATGATTCCCCAGAAATTAGTGATTACCATTGCTGTGAAACCTATCATTATGAGTATTGTGCCAAGTGCTTTTGTTTTGTTAGCGATAACGAATGTTAGTACAAGCATGATGATATATAAGATAAAAGCAAATGCGAGTCCTCCCACAAAAGGACTAACCTCTTCGGCTCTTGCTTCTGATTCTTGAAGTTCTTGTTCCGAGGGGTTAGATATACCATTTCATATATGTTCCTAAACTGTCCTCAGTAAATAGTTCCTCATATTTAGACCAAACCTTCTGGTTCTGAAATATCTAGATACCTTCTCCTT
>JBBRRF010000001.1:0-42490 GCA_038200885.1 Candidatus Nitrosocosmicus sp. | reverse complement strand
GGATTTACATAACTTAACCACGGCGACTAAATAGGCATAGCACAAGCCTACCTTTTAAATAAGTTTATCCATATCAAGTATAGAAAGCAGTCAGTTCCACTTATTCTACGGATAAAAAGCAGTCAGTTCCACTTATTCTACGGATAAAAAGCGACACCAAGAGACATCGTTACTTAATTAATTAACCATTTATATATGTGTATAAACAAACTCCTTATATAACATTAGGTCATCCCTCCGTTTAATATGAGACGAAACGGCGCAAACGAACATCAAACAGCTCTAGTTTAACTTTCTATCGTTAGCATATCAGCATTGGTATAGAAATTTCTAAAGAAGATATATTATTGACTGAAATTTACATAAGATAATCCAAATATTACTAAAAAATATATAAAATACTATGATATTGGCTAATTTCACATCTCAAGATCCTTACTGTAAAATTCAGACCTAATTACTAAGCATCATGATCAGATTATTTAGTTGATATGTCTATTTCTAACCGAATTAATAATATACTCTCATGTTGATTTTGACTTTAAGAGGATGTTTTCTTTTAATTGGTCATTGTTGGATGTTCTAGATAACCAAATTCATTAGTCATTGATATTATAATCGATCCATTGTCCAGATTCTTTAGCATCGAGCAAAATAACCTGTCTCTTTGTTTATTTAGTCAGTAGGAAATTGTATCATGATAGATGGAAAAAGGTAATTCATCATGATCCAAAATAATTAACAAAAGATCAAGGTATCTAAGCGAACATGATTAGTTTACATGAAAGTATACCTCATTCTTTACACGGCTGTTAACAGAGCCCAAATCAGACTAAAACTATATGCATTAGTAGAATTGTTTTTATAGCCACATACACGAATATTTAGATTTAGAAATTGAAGCAAATAAAATCCAAAAAGCAGCAAATAGAGTTTCTGTAACCTTTTTTTGTCTTTCAACTGTGTATTCGTGGTCAATCGAGTAATAGCGATCGGTACTTCGTATTACAATTAAAAGCGATAGACTCTACACAATCATCCCTGAAAGTTAAGCAGCCATTAAAACAAGGCCACATATAGATTCAGAATCATATAGATTAAACGTGAACTAGAATCTAATCGACATTTCTATTTAATCTTTATGGTAGAAATATAATTCTAATAAAAATTTTGGTTTAATCGTACAGCCTGATCTTAAGAATTTTAAATAAATTCAAAAACCCACTAAACATTGATAATGAAGAATATTATGATGATTTCTATGATTTCTATGGTTACGTTATTTTCGATTATAAATATAAATTATGTTTTTGCAGATAATAAAGATACACAAGTTAAAACTAATGAGGTTACAGATGGACATAACAGAGATCTTATTCAAGATAATTACCAAAATAATCAATGCAGGGATGATGCAAAGTGCGACAATCAATCACTCGAACAGTTGAATAATCAAAATAATCAATGCAGGGATGATGCAAAGTGCATAAATGAATCAGTTTCAAACATATTCGTATGCGAGGAGAGATCATTGTGCTTGATCCAATATGAAGGGCCATTTGAATTGCTAAATCCATATTAAATTAAGTTCAAATTAGAATTTCGCTCTTTTTGAGTAAAGGAGGTTTATTTTTTAGTAACATATACAGTGATGTTTTTAGTATGCCTATCCGAAATCTATACCTCTTTTTTGGGGGTCTTCTTTAATTGCTACATGATCTTAGTACAACAACCTTAACCCTTTTTAGAATCTCATCCTTTTCCAATCTCTAGTAAAATCTCTATAGGTCCTTTTTATGGATTCAATCTTTATATAAATCAATTCAGATGTGTTCTTGAGATATTTACAGGAAGAATAAATACCATCTATTATGCCATAACAGGCATATTTCATGGCAAATACTCGTTGATGATGTGAACAAATTAACCTCATTTTCAAGTATGGCTCACAGGGTTAGAGATCAATAATATCGGCCTATGTGACAATGCTTAGCAAGTCCTTTTCGAACAATTTTACAACCAAAAAACTATTAAATTATTCGCCATTCATCCAAAGGTTTAAAAAATTATAGGAATCCAATAATATCATGATGGTACAACAATTAATTTGTGACCAATGCAAGATTGTATTACTAGAGAAGGATTCAAAACATTTGAATGATGAAAGATTTCCCATAAGCGAGGAGGAAGCTAAAATGATTGACAGGGATCACAGAGGTCATGAATGCCACATTGAACTGGTTGAAAAATTTGCATAGAATCACAAGCATAAACAAATAACTTTAATTAGAAATAAACATGAGAAAGATTGGTAAAGAAGAAAAATTTCAATGATTTGGATGATTAAAAAATATTATCCCTCTGAGCCAAATAAAAATGGCAGCGAAATATGAATGGTCATTTATCCAAAGATCAGTAAAATAAATATTGTACTTAATCTATGAGCCAAAGAACTCTGCTTTATGCTCCTCACTGCAAAAATAATCGATTTTTTTTACTCCCAGATTAGAGTCACCATCCACATGAGGCCAAGCCTGACTGTGCTTTATTTCTCGACCACATAAAGCACAATGTAATATCCTCTCGTCAATATCCTCATCATCTTTAATATTATTCACTGACGAATATATTTGAACTAGACGTTATATAATTTAGAATATTAAAGAAAGAATTTATGTAAGATAACTAAAGAAGATAGATATATTGTCTTTCTTTGGAAATGCATCAGGTAATAATAGTAAGAAAAAGGGCAAGTACAAGGAATTAACCCTTGCTATAAAGCAAATTGTACTTGAAAGATCAAAATATAGGTGTCAGGAATGTTCAAAGAAATTATCCGGAACAAATCAACCACATTTTATTTATATAAATGGGTCAAAAAAGGATAACAGACCAGAAAACTTGCGGGCTGTTTGTCCTGAATGTTATGAGGGCAATGGTCCAAATAATAACGGAAATATGTTCTCTTCGATTAAAAAAATATTTTCAAAATCATAGTTCTGTTCTTCCGACTTTTTTTATAAGAAATTTTATCATTTATAAGAAATTTTATCATCCTTTGGCATGTAATACGGTTAACTCAGTGCAAATGAGGCTTTCATGAAAGGATGCAAAGTACAAAAGTAATCATACTTTGATTCGGTAAGACTGGTTGTATCGAGAACGTATTTCTTATCGGTCATTATCAAGGATGAATCAAAGGATTTGCCATCATCAGCGAAACTAGTCACCGTATGTGGAACATTGTCTAAATTAGTCCATTCGATGGCTTCACCCTTTTTGGCTTCGATTATTGCTGGTTCATAAGAGGGATTTCCCTGACCCGCGGCACCGGCTGGGATGGTAGCAGAAACAATAGTAGTATTAACAACTTTGGGGATTGTTGAGTCTTGAGAATCACCTCCCGTTTTTTCATCTTCTGACGTCGCAGTAGCAGGCGAGGCCATCCATGCAGTAGATACGATCAGTCCAGATCCTATAATCATAACCACTACACATGCTGTGGCTATTTTCAATAAATGAACATTCTTCCTGTAAGAAGCGATTATTATTATTAGTGAGGGAATACTTATAGTAGCAATAATGGCGATATACGAAAATATTGAGGGAACTTTGGTGCTTACTTGCACAGCCCCGACGATTCCAGCAGTTACGAATAGAATCAATATTATGGCCGCCGCAGTTTTTGATTTTTTTGAAGTAGGAAAACCATCCTTAAAGAGCCCAGCACTTAAGAAAATTAATCCAAAAAACATTAATAAGATTGAAACGGCGTGCATCCCATCCATAAAGGTTTTAGCAATTCCAGAAAGAGCTACTGCTACTCCAATAGCACCAACAGCTGTTAAACCAGCGCCCGGCATGAGCAAGTCCCAGTCTGTCATAAATATATTAAAAGGTGACTATGGTATAATTAATAGTTTCTTTATTTTAATTCTTAAAAACACGTTTCAATTTTAAGGGCAAGGAACTGATGGCGAATGAATCAAGTAATAATAGAGCTCAGGGTTAGTCAACTGTTAAAATTAGATCAGACTGCAAATGCAAGTAATCCACAGGAGTCGTGTGCGCTACTATTGGGCAGGAAGAAGGAGAACATCTATGAGATCGAAGAGGTAATTCCCATGAGTAATAGAGATTTTTCGGAGGTCAGGTTCACTATGGATGAAAATGAATTATTGAAAGTTTATGAATATGCTGAATTATTGAACACTTCAGTCGTTGGCATATTTCATTCACATCCTTCCAAGCCCTTTCCATCAGAAACCGACAAGACCTTCATGGAGATTAATCCAATCCCATGGTTAATCAAATCCACTATAACTGATGAGATAAGATGTTTTATTTTCAGTGATTCATCAAAAGGAAAAATTGATGGTATTGAAGAAATCAAGATGGTAATTGTCAAGGACTAATTCTGGATGTATCTCTAGGGTATAAGACTACCTCTCTAATATTATTAAGACCTAATAACACCATCATTAATCTATCAAAACCTAGTCCACAGCCTGAGTGAGGTGGCATCCCCCACTCAAAGACTCTCAAATGATCTTTAAAGTTTTCAGGTGATAATCCCTGTTCTGCTAGTCGACTTTTCAGTTTTGACACATCGTGTTGTCTGGTCCCTCCAGATACTAGCTCAAGATGGCCGAACTGCAAATCAAATGATTTTGACAAGGTAGGACGGGATTCCTTCTCGTGTATGTAAAAAGGCTTTAGGTTAAGTGGCCAATCAACGATGAAATAAAACTTGTCAAACTTTTCTCCTAATTTTCTTAAAGAGGAATCAGATAGATCATCCCCAAAGGTAACTTTTTCTCCAAGACTAGTTAGTTCGTCCAAACATTTATCGTAACTAATCTTTGGAAATGGAAATGAAATCAAATCGTTTAACGTGTTTTTTTTTATGAGCTGATTCTCACCGTCGATATAATTGGACTCCTTCAAATGCATGAGTATTTTCTTGATCAATTCTTCCACTAAATTCATTATATCATAATAATCAAGGTAAGCTGCTTCTAGATCAACACTCATAAATTCATTAAGATGTCGAAGAGTATGAGAATTTTCAGCTCTGAAAAATGGTGCGATTTCAAACACACGATCCAAAGCCAAGACCAGTTGTTCTTTATATAACTGGGGGCTTTGAGCTAAGAACCCTTTTCGTTTGAAATAATCAAATGAAAAAAGGTTTGATCCTCCTTCGCTTGCACTTCCTATTATTTTTGGTGTATTAACCTCTATGAACTTGTTTTCAGAGAAAAAATCTCGAATTATTCTTAAAATATTGGAACGAATGATAAAGATATTAGAAATTTTGGGGTTTCGCAAATCCAGTGCTCTACTGTCCAGCCTGGTATCTAAATTAGATTCAACCCTACCTGTTGGATCAACAGGGAGAGATAGAGAAGCGGGTGAGAAAACAAAAATTTCCTTGACTTTGATTTCGAATGGAAAATTCTTAGATTTGGTACCTTGCACTGTCCCTGTTATCAAAATATTACTCTGTCTAGGAATTGATTTAGCTTTTTGCAAATTCTCTCCGACCAATACAGTTTGAACCAAACCGGTTACATCTCTAAGTAATATGAATCCAAGTTTACCTATGTCCCTGAAATCCTCAATCCACCCTGCGACTTTAACTTCTGAACCTGTTTGTAACCCTTGTAATTCAGAAGTGAAGTGAGTTCTTGTATTGCTGTTTGATTCATTCTGAGCTGAGTGAGCCATATCTAATGAAATCAATCAACTCCTTTTAATAAACTACATGTTTAGCATTGGAATCCAAATAAAGTTTTCAATCAAACTCAACTATGAGATCGATTTGCCTAACTGCCATAGATATCATTTTTATAGTTTCTAACCTTTTTTCATCAATTCCTTCGGAATTCTTTGCCGGTACAACCCTTGTTAACTTACTCCCATCTGGCAACCAGACAAAATTTACACTTTCTAACTTGACGGGATGAAATAGATTATCTAAAAATCCTCGATCATTAGAATCAGATTCAATTATCCAAACGTCTTTCTGGAATGCTTTATTTATGATATCGCTAACGTCATTGTCTGAACGGATTAGCCTTATATCGGAACTCTTGAGCATTAATATATGTTCATTTTTAATTTCTTTTGCCGAAACTAAGGTCATTTTATTTATGGTAGAATTTTTTTGAGCTAGCCTTGTAAGAACTATAGAGCTCTCAACGTCTGATTGAGTGATTTGGCCTGACTCGAGTTTGCTTTCACATAAGTTACACAAAATACCTGTTTTAGCATCAAAAGTACAAATAGGGGTTTTCATTACCACTTTAAACCTAATAAAAGAATACACTTAAATATCTTTGATTTTTTTTAGACTATCTATTTATTTCATAAGACCCTTGAATTCATTAATTCTTTTTATTTTCTATCATCTAGGTTGAAAATTTAAGCAAAATATATGATTAGACTAGAGCCAAGTTTTATGATGGACCCGATGTCTTAAAGTAGAAGACAATATAATGAATCATTGGCATTTTGGCAAATATTTGAGATTATTGGGCAATTTCAAGTTAGTGGTAGTAGTAAGATAGGGTTCATTGGTAGATGGATGTCTAAGTGCAAATACCCTTACCCTAATCCCATTTGCTATTGTAAAATAAGTGTATTCTCTGGACCATATTTTTTCGGCAATAGTTTTAACATCAAAAACATTTCCATTAATTCCCACTTGCACTATAATCCCTTGTGTATTTTTTTTTACACAGCTTATAAGTAATTCGGTCATGAATCCAGAAATCAAAATAAAATGGCCCGATCACCAATAAAATCGTTTAACACACTAAAATTGAAGGCCATCCTTACGCAAAAAATATTATAAAGCAAAAGGGAAAGTGAACTTATGACGAATATACAAAAGCCTAATTCTGCCTAATCAGAAAAGAAGTAAAACGAAATGAATGAGAGAAACAGATTTTATAGAAACAAGCCTGACAAAAGGGTAAACAGTACGATTGAAGTCAAAGATCTTTCTATAGCCTATGAAACAAAATCAGGAATTTTAAAGGCCGTTGATAAAATTTCGTTTAAGATGAATGATACCCAAGGTATCGGTATAATAGGGGAATCCGGATCGGGAAAGAGTTCCCTCGGCTATGGACTCATAAGATCATTGGCAGAAAACGGGTCCGTTGTATCAGGAAGTTTCATCTTTGAGGGCCAAGATATTTTGAATATCTCAGAAAGGGAATTCAATGAGAAATACAGGTGGAAGAAAATATCAATGGTGTTTCAGGGTTCAATGAATAGTCTTGATCCAGTGTTTACCATAGAAGATCAGATGAAGGAAATTTTGTCATCACACAGGAAAAAAATATCTAATAAAGATTGTATTTCAATTATAAGGTCTGCTCTTACGGATGTAGGATTAAATCCTGACCTCGTTTGTAAAAAATACCCGCATGAATTGAGTGGTGGAATGAAGCAACGAATAGTAATAGCCAATGCATTGTTGCTTGGGCCAAGAGTTCTAATCGCAGACGAACCAACAACAGCATTAGATGTAGTTATTCAGTCTCAAGTTTTACAATTATTAAGAAAATTAAAAGAGGAAAAAAATATGAAAATAATAGTCATAACTCATGACATGTCGCTGATTCCAAATCTGGTAGATAGAGTAATCATAATGTACGCAGGTCAAGCTGTTGAAATATCGGACATCAGAACAGTGTTTGAAAAACCATTGCACCCTTATACCCAAGCCCTAATTCAATCAATACCTCACATAAGATCCTCTGAGAAATCCATCAAATTCATTAGAGGAGACCCTCCTAATTTGACAGAAGTAGGAGGAGGGTGTCGGTTTATAGATAGATGTCCTAGTGCATTTGGAGATTGTAAAAACGATCCCCCTGATATTCAAGTTGGGAATAATTTGGTAAAGTGTTGGCTGTACAATAATAACAATTGATTTTATACCATCTAGACGATTTGACTCTAATTGTCCAATGGATACTTTTTATAGATATTAAGTTTATATCTCAAATTACAGAATAATAAACATTAATGCAAGCTCTTCTAGACGTTAGTAAGGTTAGACAGGATTTTCCCATTTTGAATAGACGACTAAACAACGGAAAAAAATTAATATATCTTGATAATGCTGCAACCACTCAAAAGCCCAATGAAGTAATAGATGCAATTTGTAGATATTATTCAGAGTATAATTCCAATATTCATAGGGCAGTTTATCAAATTGCTGAAGAAGCTACAACAGAATATGAGGGAACAAGGGAGAAAGTTAGAAAATTCATAAATGCAAAATACGAGGAAGAAATTATTTTTACGCGAAACACTACCGAGTCAATCAATTTAGTGGCTTATTCATGGGGAAATGCCAACATTAAGAAGGGAAATACGATACTACTGACCGAATATGAGCACCATAGTAATATCGTTCCTTGGCAGATTCTTTGTAAAAGTCGAGGAGCAAGAATCAAATACTTGGAGGTAGATGAGGATGGATACATAGACCTAGAGGTCTTGGAGGAACTTTTGTCAATGAAAGGTGATGGAAAAATTAAGTTGGTCTCCCTTAGTGAAATGTCAAACGTATTAGGGACTATATTTCCAGCTAGGGAAATTATCGAAATTGCACATGAAAAAAACATCCCTGTCGTTTTGGATGGTGCCCAGTCAGTTCCACATATGAAAACTGATGTTCAACAAACAGGGGTTGATTTTCTAGCATTTTCAGCCCATAAAATGCTCGGCCCTACAGGCGTAGGAGTGTTGTACGTCAAAAAAGCAATATTAGAGCAGATGAAGCCATTTATTTCTGGTGGCGATATGATAAAAGAGGTACATAAAGAAAACACGATATTTAATGATCTACCTTACAGATTTGAAGGTGGAACCCCAAATATTGCTGATGTAATTGGCTTTAGCTCTGCAATAGATTATCTCAATAGGATAGGGATGGATAATGTTCGTGATCATGAATTAGAAATGACCTCCTATCTTTTAAACCGCATTCAAGAAATAAAAAATATAAAAGTGTACGGTCCCAAAATTGCTAAAGATAGAGGAGGCCTGGTCTCATTTAATATCGAAGGAATTCACCCCCATGATTGCGCCACAATATTAAATGATTTCGGAGTAGCAATTAGGTCTGGACATCATTGTGCCCAGGTGTTGATGGAAAAGCTTGATATCGTAGCTTCTTCCAGAGCTAGCCTTTATATTTATAATACTAAAGAGGAAATTGATACATTAATAGATGCTTTAAATCATGCTAGGAGGATATTCAATATATGAGTGAAGATATTTACAGGGAAATGATACTTGACCACTATAGAAATCCGCGAAATAAAGGAAAGATCGAGGAACCAGATATAAGAATAAATGATAGCAATCCACTCTGTGGTGATGAAATTTCAATTGATCTGAAAGTTGAAGGTGACATAATTAAAGACATCAAGTTTGATGGGAGAGGATGTGCCATTAGCCAGGCTAGCGCCTCAATGTTGACTGAAATGGTTTCAAATAAACCAATAACAACAATTAAAGATATCACAAAAGACGATGTGCTCGAAAATATTGGTCTGACAAATTTGGGCCCGGCTAGAATAAAATGTGCTTTACTTTCCTTAAAAGTGTTAAAACTGGGAATGGTAAAATACTACGTTGATAAGGATCCAGCATCTGCTACTCAAATGAAGGATGAATCCAAAGTTTTTTAACAAACAGTAAATGATCGTGGATTCGATTCTCAGAAAACAGAAAAGGACAACTTTCTACTAATGTATGGTGAATAATAAGATCCAAATAAAACCGACAAATCCTTATTGGGATATCAAAGTATCTTTTATTTTTGTATTTTTTTTTATTTTTGCTATTGCAAGCATTCTTGCAGTTACAGGAGTATTAGGTAATTTAGACGAAATTATAACAAAATTTATCAATCAAATAAGAAGTCAAACATTGGACGAAGTATTCATTATTATCACTACCACATCAGATACTATTAATTTAATAATTGTTGGTTTTATCCTTACAATAATTAAGAGAACTAGAAAAATAGGTATGATTTTATTGATTACCTTAGTTTCTGTTACCATTTTAGTAACCTATTGTAAACCATTGTTTGCAATTGAGCACCCGAGTATCGATTTTAAACCACTAGTAATACTACCAGATAAATTCACGCTCGAACGGGATAGTTTTATGCCCTTTGCCCAAGACTATTCATACCCCTCAAATCACATAGCCTCAGCAGCCGCTTTCAGTTTTATTGTGGGTGGATTGTCCTATAAATATTCGCCCAGGTTCGCGATAGCATTTTTAATATTTTTCCCGGCGCTAATAGGCTTCACCAAACTGTACCTTTTTCAACACCACTTTATAGATTTGGTAGGTGGGTATTTTTTTGGTTTGGTAATAGTTGCAGTATTAGTAAAGGCCCTAAAAGCAAATGAGCATCAAAGAATTAATATTGTAGATTAGAACCAGAGAGATTGATACAGGTGGTATGAGCAGAACTTTCTGTCATTTGAATTCTATTTCAAATTCTAAAAAACATAAAACAATAGTATAATTTCAGTTAAACTTATTTGTTAGCGCCGGATCGAGTAATAACCAGCCAAAGTGTGAATCATCGTGAACATATCGGTAGTCCTTGATATTTGGCCTTAATTTTAAAGAGCGGATTCCAGATAACAACTCGTTTTGAAGTTGCAATCCCAATTTCCTTGAAATATCATTATCTTTTGGAGAGTCAATTGACCTTGGTAACAGGATCCTATAACTAAAAGTATGAGTAAAATAACATTGGGAATAATGATTTAACAGCCTCTTGGATACCATTGGAACATATTCAAAACTATGTAAATTCTCCGTAAAATCTGTGGAAAAGCGTTTTAGAAATTCAATATTTACCAAACAAATAGTAGAATATCAAGAATACTATTTATATACATTTTGACCGAATTAAAAATTTTAAATTGATGTTACTGAATAAAAATAAATTAAAAAATTAAAAGATTTTCTGCATTGATGTACCTTTCCGTTCCTAAACCTGACTATAAGTCAGCTCAAATTAGCAGATGGTGAATTGATATGATTTGATTTGAGTGAGGTTTTTATCTTTATGTATTAGAATGAGCAGACTGCACCTTTTTCCTTCGGTCTTTTTAATTATTATGGACTCAGGTACCCTGGATGCCTAATGTTAAATAGCATACGTTTCCTTTAAGTAGAAAACATTACAAAAGATCTAAGCAAAATGATCACTAAACCCTTCATTTGGTTTTTCCATATTTCGTTTTGACAAGGAATAATCAATCTCTTAAAAAATACTAATAGGAGCATCTACAATTGTTATCTCAATCAAGTGGGATTTAGTAAATCCGAAAGTGGTAATCCGTCATGAGATTTGAATTTTATAGTATTGTTTTAGCTGTGATTAAAAGTTGTATGTGGAAAAATTAGTCATAATTTAGATATCAAATCATTTTAATATCGTGGCTACTTTTGCCCTATTTTTGTGATTTGTAATTTGCAGTGTAGAAATGAATTAAAATAGGCGAAATAATGAACCATTTGTAATCCCATCCTTTAGATAGGTTCGGATTATTTAAAATATGAGGCTTCCGTTTTTCTGTTAATTACATATAAAAGTTGGGTTGATAGGGTCAAACGGAGAGTACATCCTTGAAGAGATTGATAAAAAATATTTGATCGTAAAAATTAACACATATTACAAGAAACCGCTTTTAATTTGCTCTATTTGTTTGGAGAACAGAGCATTAGGTATCTGTATAAAAGCTATAAAATATTCAATCAATTTCTGATATTATCCGATTAAATCTATCCATCTCCAATATATCAAATTATGGTAGTGGCTTTTTGATTAAATTTAAATATATCAAAATTTTTCCCTCTATTATAATGACAAATAATGCTAACGAATTTGGATCGACTAATAATCCCTATCAAATGGCTTTGAAACAGCTTCAAGAAACTGCAAAAATTATCAATTTAGATGAAGGTATCCACAAAATACTTGCTAAGCCAAAGAGAGTTCTAACAGTATCCTTACCGGTTAAAATGGATGATGGGAGGATAGAGGTCTTTACAGGGTTCCGTTCTCAACACAATGATGCAAGGGGTCCATTTAAAGGTGGAATTAGATATCATCCTCAGGTAACCATTGAAGAAGTAATGGCACTCTCTATGTGGATGACTTGGAAATGTGCCGTGGTAGGGATACCGCTAGGTGGGGGTAAGGGAGGCATAATTTGCAATCCTAAGAATATGTCAAACTCAGAGTTAGAAAGGATGACAAGAAGATATGCGTATGCTATTTCCGATATTATTGGACCCTATACGGACATCCCGGCACCAGATGTATACACTGGCGGTCAAGAAATGGCATGGATAATGGATACTTATTCTACCCTCAAGGGCAATCGTGGAGAACCAGGGCTAATTACTGGGAAACCCCTACCCATAGGCGGATCATTGGGTAGAACTGAAGCTACTGGAAGAGGACTCTCTTTTACGGTAAGAGAGGCTGCCAAAAAACAAAATATCAATATGAATGAGGCAGTAGTAGTCGTTCAAGGATTTGGTAACGCAGGACAGTTTGCTGCTCAATTAGTTGAAGAACAGGGTGCAAAAATTATTGCTGTTTCAGATACACAAGGAGCAATAATTAACAAGAATGGATTTAAAGTAAATGAATTAATGAAATTTAAACTAGAAAATAAATCGATCCGTGGCTTCCCTGGCGCAACTGAAATAAATAATGATGAATTATTAACTACAGAATGTACGATTTTGATCCCAGCTGCTTTGGAGAATCAGATTACGAAGGACAACGCCTCTAGAATTAAGACCAAAATTGTTGCTGAAGCGGCAAATGGTCCTACTACTCCGGAAGCTGACCAAATTTTTTATGAAAACAATATTTTAGTTATCCCAGATGTATTGGCTAATAGTGGTGGAGTAACAGTATCGTATTTTGAATGGCTCCAAAATTTAAGGAGAGATTATTGGTCTGAAGCTGAAGTAAACGAGAGATTAGATGTAATAATGACAAAGGCATTCGCCGAGGTATATGATGCACATCAAAAATATAACACAAACATGCGTACAGCAAGTATCGCCTTGGCAGTCAATAGAGTCGCTGAAGCCATAAAGCTAAGAGGAATTTGGCCATAACCAATAACAGTTTGACCTGAATGCAAAGGGTCTTTAAAACATAAATTGAGGAGAAAAAGCATGCAAGTCATCATTCAGATTTATTTTCGCCATATCATAAATCATAAATCATAAATTTAAAAAGTTTAGGCCCGATATTTACCATAAAGAATGAATGGGTAGAAAATTGGATTTTAAAAGAAATGAAAAAATTACTCAGTAGAAAATGAGTGACCGCATGAGCAGCTCTTTGTAACGTTTGGATTAGTTATCTTAAAACCTGATCCCATCAAACTTTCAATGTAATCGACTACAGCTCCTTTCAAATATTTTTGACTATAATTATCTACTAAAATTTTAACTTTGTTTTGTTCCAATATTACATCATCTTCGTCTGGATTTTCTTCAAATCCCATTCCATATGATAATCCAGAACATCCACCGCCAGTGACATATACTCTCAAATAGAGACTATCTTTCCCTTCTTGTTTCATAAATTCTGTAACCTTTTCTGCAGCCTTTGCTGTAACATCAATAATTTTAGGTTGTTGTACACTTGCCATGATATATTATAATAAGCAATACAAATTTAAGAATGTTTTCCTATAAATAAACCAAAAAAAAGAGAGGATTTTGTAAAAAAAGAGGTCTACTTATGTGGCTTGGATAGAGCAGACCATTTGGCTAATGAACTAGCTGCTATACTCCAGGTATTTACCGATTGATATACCGGCACATTATTCTCCTCTAACTTGTTAGCCATTTTTTGAGTAAATGGACCACCCAGCGCGCCAACAAGGATGGGCTTTTTCCCTTGCCTATTGAATTCGGCCAGAATATCAACTATTTTCTCCTCAAGGGGGTCATCTTGAAAGACGAACCAAGGCATTACGATATCGACATTTGGATCATCCATAAATGTCTGGATCGCAAATTTATAATCGTCTGCATTTGCGGATCCTGTGACATCACACGGATTGCCTATTACATAAGTTGCTGGATAATGAGACTTGAATAATTTCATGCTCTCTCCACTGAGGTTGGCTACCTGTAACCCCAGTCTCTCAAATTGGTCAATGGCTGCAATTATCGGCCCGGCACCATTTGTAACCATTGCAACTCTGTTTCCCTCTGGTACTGGCTGCCATGAAAGGGCTTTAAGAGAAGCAGTCAGTTCATCGTAGCTGTCCACTGAAATTATTCCATTTTGAGAAAATGCACCCTTCACAACGCTATAAGTTCCCCCTAAAGAGCCAGTGTGAGAAGCAGCTTGTTTAGCACCTCTTGTAGTTCGCCCATTTTTGAATACTACAATTGGTTTTTTTCGTTCAGTAATTACCTTCTTAGCAGTGTTAACAAACTTTCGGCCATCTCCCAAGCCCTCTACATATAATCCTATAACCTTAGTTTGTGGGTCCTCGGCCAAATACCAGATCATGTCAGCTTCATCTACATCAGAACGGTTTCCATATGAAACCATTTTGCTCATCCCAAAGGGAAATGAATGCTCCATAAATGCGATGCCTATAGTTCCACTTTGAGACAAGAAGGACACATTACCATTTTTAGGTCTAAGCATACGGTCATGCCCCTGGAAGGCACAATCGAGCCTATTCTCGCCGTTAAACATTCCAATGCAATTAGGTCCTATAATCCTAATATTTAGCTGAGATGACAATTCCTTGACTTGCTGTTCAATATCGGCTCTTTCTCCTCCTAACTCTTTCCCACCTCCAGAAATGACCACAACATTGTGGATGGATTTATCGCCACAAATCTTTAATAAATCGGGAACAAATTTCAAATCTACAGTAACAACTACCACGTCAATAGGATCTTTAATATCTCCCAGACTCTTGTAAGCTGGTATCCCCATTATTTCGGGATAACCTTTTGCATTTACAGGATACACCTTTCCTTTATAGTCATGCTTTACCAAAGTTTCTAGCACAGAGTTTCCGATCTTTCCTATTTCAGGGGAGGCACCTATTAATGCAATAGATTTGGCATTAAAAAACAAATCCATGTTAGTAGAATTTGGTTCAACGTTAGAAACAACATCATAATTAGGTTGTTCTGATAAAATGATTTTTGCATCAGCAACATAATAACTGTCAGGATATACAATTACAGGGTTGAAATCTATGCTTTCAAAATAAGGTGAAATATCGTACCCTAATTTTCCTATATTTAGCAAGGCATTAGTTAATATTTCCATATTTACCGGTTCTGAACCACGGTATCCTTTTAACAACATTTTACCCTGGAGTTCTTCAATCATTTCCGTTGCATCTTCCTTGGTAAGAGGAAGAACCCTAAACGACACATCTTTGAATAATTCTGTGAAAATTCCTCCAAGTCCTACCATCATAACCGGGCCAAACTGAGGGTCATTTTGCAAACCAACAATCATCTCAACCCCTTTGGGGACCATCTTCTCAAGGAGGACACCCTTTACATCATAATCCTTCGATAATCTCTCATACATATCGTTAAATGCAGATTTAACAGATTCTTCATCTTTAAGATCAATTTTGACACCTCCCACGTCAGTTTTGTGCAAAATCTGTGGGGAAACTATTTTCGCTACTAATGGAAAACCCAATTTTCTTGCTTCTGTGACTGCGGAGTCAACGTCCTCAACCAGAGCAAACCCGGGAACGCTAATGTTATATTCAGAAAGAATGCCTTTAGCAATTTCTTCTGTAATGACTTTGGTTTTATTTTTAAAAGAATCCTCAAATATCGATTTGATTTTGTTTTGATCTGTCAATAAGAGTTCATTATTCTATTCGGTTTATAATTTTTCTTACTTTAAGTTTTGAATTTTGAATTTTGAATTTTTAAAATGTAACTCGCCCTCTCACTAAAACATTGATCATATGATATGTTATAGAAATAATGATGATAAATCATTGTTATAAAATGATTATTTATAAGCAATTACAATGATGGCCCCTCCCATTAGCTTTTTGTTAAACTCGACCTTGGAAAATGTATTTAATAACAACTCATTTAGATCTTTGTTCCTTGGCCATCTAAGAAAAGTACCATATAAAGTACGAAAAGGTAATCCTTCCCTCCCAGCGGCTAAAAAAGCCATGATAACAAGGAAATACTTTAGATAAAAGGATACAAGGAAACGGGCCAAAAAATTATCAGGTTTTCCGAGATCAACAATTAATAACCTTCCATTTTTTTTTAAAACCCTGTGAATTTCTACAAATGACTCATTTAAAGCGATTGAATCTCTTATCGAATAACCACAGAGGACTGCATCAAATGAATTAGACTTGTATGGAATCTTTTCAAAAATACCACTACATAAAAAATAGCTACTATCATAATTCTTGAATTTATTCTTGATTTCAGCCAACATTTCAGGAATAGGATCATAAAAATTTATTGTAACATCTTCAGAAACGAAATCCAGTACCAGTTTTGACATGTTGCCATATCCGGAGCCTGCGTCGAGGATATGATTCCCAGGGAAAACACTTTTTCTTATACCTTCTTTTCGAAACTGATTATCTTTTCCCAATGATATAGCACTATTTACCTTATCATAAACAGGAATGATATTCCGAAGTACTTTTATTACTTCATTCCAATATGAATTCCCCAATCCAATATTCTTCAACGTAAAAAGTATAAGGAAACCAGATATTGAATTTTTGTATCAACAACGGTCATAAAGATATTAGTCAAGAAGCCATCTATAGTCGTTGGGTGGATGTCTTGGACAACGAAAGGCTCATTAAAATGGACGCTTTAAAAGCAATTATCGCCGGATTTTCCTTCTTTGACACAGACGTAAGAAATATCTATGACAAGATAAAGTCAGAGGATAAAACTATCAATATAATATTTATTAATTCAAAACTGGTTTATGGGTTCGACCACATACTAGGAATCTTAAAGATAATTAATGAGGAGGAAAAAAGAAATATCAAATCAAACATAAAAAACGTCGAAATTGAAATTTTACTTAGAATCTGCTACACAAGTCAAATAAAAGATGCCCTAAAATCAAACTTTGGAGATGGTAAAAATAAAACTTTTGTTGTGGTATTGATTTCTAAGCTTGGAGGCAAATTGAGTAACACTCTCGATACTCTCATGCCTTATGGCGTTGAAGATAGTAACTTGATACGCCCTGATACCACCAAGAAGGATTACATCCTCAATTACTTCTTTAAAGACAAATTCAAAGTTAATTCCCATCTGCTATTAAATAATGAGGAAAAATATTTGAAATTCCTTATTGAGAAAGCAGCGATATCCCTAAATTGAGTTGGATTAGAAAATAGCCTGCGTTCTTGTTACCATAATTTAATTCTATTCTGAAACCCTTTTTTCTGTCATCGAACTAAACATCATGTTGGAACTGATAACCGATATTCCTGAATATTTTCCAATAATCTCTACTAGCAGAATCCATGTAGGATTGGTCAGATTGACGGGATAATTCAAATGAGGTCCAACTGAATCAATAATGTCTTTTTTACTTAATTTGGTATGCCTTTTTTCAACCAGAATTTTTACAGGTCCCTTGTTAGTAATTTTCTCTTTAGCCAAATCAAGCAAGCAATCTCTAATTTCTGCGACCTCGCTTAACACCACCCTCTGGATTGGAACAAATCTAAGCAGGTTCCGAATTTCCCATGGTGAATTCTGCAGTTTTTCCCTCAAATATGGTACGAAAAGCTCTGAATCCTTTAAAGATTTTCCCACAATAAGTCCTGAAATATTAGTTTCATTCACTTCCACCGTAGTCTCACCAAAGTCGTAAAAAAGTCCTTCTAGTTCATCCATTAGGTCTTCCTCCTTGTATCTATATGTTGTAGCAAGAAAATTGAATATCATAGTTTTGCTCCGCTATGAACTGCTAAGCGCTGCTAGGATTTTTTCCTTTGGAATAGCACCTTCTCTAATTATGCGAGGAAAATCCGATCCTGAAACATCCACTATAGTTGATCCGCGATAGTTGTCTGATAATAATTCATTGGCTACCACAGCATCGCATTTACTCAAAATAGTCTCATCAATATCTTCTAATCTCGTTGAAGAAATCTTTTTTGACAAATTAGCGCTTGTTCCCACTAATAATTTAGATCTAGTCATATTTATCAAATTTAAAATGCATGGATTACTAGGAATACGTAATCCAACAGTATTATTATCATTGTTAAACACATATTTAGACAATCCATGGTTTGCCTTCAATTTTAGAATTAGAGTCAGTTTTCCAGGCCAGAATAAATTTTGGAGTATATTGGCTTGTGGAGTAATATGTGAAATTCTTAAGACTATTCTCCAGTCGCTTGTCAATACTGGTAGGGACTTCTCCAATGGTCTTTCTTTGATAGCAAATAATCGTAAAACCGATTTTTCAATTGTGGGATCGCAACCTATACCAAAAACAGTGTCAGTAGGATAAACGATCACACCTCCATTGTCAATTATTTCAGAGCATTTTTCTAAGTCGTCAATATTCCTACAATCTATATGATAGACCAACAGTTTGGAGAACTTGCAAATTCAATTTAACCTAACCTATTAGTACCTTAAAGTAAAAAATCTTAAATTCAAGATTGTTCTTAAATGTTAAATAAAATTACAATAAAATATCAATATTTAAAAGATTCAATTCTTTTAGAAAAGCATATATAGTTATCTTGCTATAGATTGTTAATGCAATCCAATATCGATGTGCTAAGATATGGAAATTATGAAAAGGTAGTAAGAATGTACGACCAATTCAGGCTTCAAAATCTAAGGGCATTGGGTAGTAGTAGTAATAGCAACAGCATTCAAACATCAGACACTTGTAAAAAGACAATAACTATTGTTTTTTGGGATATAAGTGGGTTTTCAAAGCTAACAAAGTTGTTTTATTTGATGGATCGCGAAAATATTATACTAGAATTTTTAGAAGAATATTATAGGATTGCTAGCAGCATAATTGCGCATAATAATGGAGTATGGGACAAAACTATCGGGGATGGCATCATGTCATGGTTCGGGTTTTTTGAGAAAAATCTAGCAGAAAGAACTACAGGGGTGGATGACGGAGCTTTAGAGGCCATAAATGCTGCAATTGAACTAAGAAATATCTTTCAGAACTTAAAGGACAAGGTTATATCAGATTGGAAAATAGATGGAGGCTACCTAGATTTTAACATAAAGTGTGGCATCAATACTGGCCAGGCTCACATAGGCCTTGTCTATGATCAATTTACGGCCATGGGAACCAATGTTAATATTGCTAGCAGGCTACAGGAATTTGCAAAAGGTGATCAGATAATCATTTCAAACACGACAATGGAAAAGATTAGTTCGAAAGGTTTTGACCTTAGGAGAATTTCTGTTGATTCGAACAATCCTATAAAATCTTTTGAAGACATTGATTGCTGTTATGAAATTTTATTTTGAGTTAGAAAAAAAGAGGTCAATAGTTTTGTCGGGCTTTTTTTTATAATAAAGTATCAACTTTCTTAATCTTAGAATAACAAAAGTATTTTTATTTGCAAGTGAACTATATCATCAACTAATAATACAGATCAAAATGATAGAAAAAGAAAGTTTAGGTTTAAAAGGAAAAGGTATAAGCGAGGTTTTTCTTAGCGAAAACAGAGATGAATTTGATAGCACTGTTAATGGTTATTACAGGTTGATAGGTGGTGAGAATGGCAGTTACAATAAAGAAACCAGTAGGAGGCTACGGGGATTTGGTGAAGAATTGTTCAAAAAGAGATCATATGAGAAATTTACGGCCTTTAAGGCAGATCATGATGATATGATAATAGGAAATCATTTGAGATTATTTTCATTTTGTGAACATCACTTGCTTCCTTTTTTTGGAGAGGTTGCCATCGGATATATCCCAAATAACAAAATATTCGGCCTCTCAAAATTCCAACGGCTAGTGGACAAGGTATCATCTAGACCTCAACTTCAAGAGAGACTCACATACCAAATTCTTGAGGAAATCAAAAATAGACTGGAACCTAAAGGTGTAGGTGTTGTTATAAAGGCTATTCATACTTGCGTTTTTGCAAGGGGCACTCAATCGAGTTCAGCAGAATTTACAACCTCAGCAGTTGACGGAATTTTTAAGGAAAATAACAACACAAAGCAAGAGTTCTTTTCTATAATAAATTCAGATGGAAGACTGAGACTGTAATATTCATATTTATTAGAAAGGTAAATTTGATCTAAATTCTTTTTGTGCACCCCGAATCGTTAGCCTAGTAACCTGCGCAACATTAATCATGATACAGCACCACAATCAATTTTTGTAATTTCTTGGTGCATATCATTTGTAAACTATATGCATGACTACGATATATTTTAATTAGATGGATGGGTCAGGAAACATAAATTGATGTCTGCGGCCAATGATGCGAATATAGAGTATATTGATTGGAATAATGCTTTTGAAATATTAAATAAGGCGTTTAAACTTGGTATTTTTGTCCTAATAATTGGTCCAAAAGGGACTGGCAAAACCACACTCGTTAGAAAATTCGCTAAGCAGGTAAATAGGGAACTATCATCTGTAAATTTTAGCCTCAGGACTAGAGAATCACACCTAATTGGAACTAACACTATTGATAATGGTCAGATAAATTTTGTAAATGGAGTTCTGGTTCACTCGATGACACAAGGAGATTTATTATACCTAGACGAACTTAATGCGGCCGAACCGGATGTGCTTCTTCGACTTGACGAGGCTTTAGATGATAGAAGACAGATAGTTTTGAAAGAATTCCATGGACAGACTATAAAGGCAACGGATAACTGGTTTGTAATTGGGACCATCAACCCGTTGTCGCACGTTGGAACAAAAGAACTTCCACCACAGATTCTAAGCAGATTCCCAATTAGAATAATGCTAGACTATCCTCCTGAAGATACTGAAATGGATATTATCAAAAAACATGTTAAAGTAAATAATCAGAACGATGAAGATAATATTAAAAGTGCAATAAAATTAGCTCACAATTTACGGAAGGCAGCTTCTCTTGAAGAAATTTTTTATAGCCCTAGTTTGAGAGAAACGATCGCATATTCGAAATTGGTAACGAACAACACAAATGCAAAAGAAGCAGCTGAATTTGTATTTGCAAACGTTTACCATCAATGGGGCGAAATTGAGTACCGAAAAGTAATGGATATAATAGCATCTATATTCATTTAGTTCGTGTTGACAGAGTATGTCTATTTTTTGGAATATAAAAGACAATGGCAAGGACAATAACAATGATTCAAAGCCTGATGAAACATATGATGATAAAATAAAGAACAAACAATACAAGAAAAGGTCCGAATCGTTTTTAAGATTTGATGACCTCGATCTTGACAATATCCACATAAGAAATGATGTATTGCTTGAGATTGCTACATTCTTATCTAGACGATGGTCAGACAGTAATGAATCAACCATTCATATTTCAAGAGAAGGAAAGATCTCAACTAATTTGGACAAGAAAAGAATTGTCCTTCCGGGGTTAGATTATTATTATGGTAACATTTTTCAAAAGTATAGACAATGGCGAACATTACTATGGTATGAATCAGTCAGATTAAAGTACTCATTTAAGATTTTTGATACCGACGTCGTCTTTGGATTTGTATTCAACATTTTAGAGACAAAACGGATAGAAATATTGGGATTGGAAGAATGGAAAGGCATGATAAAAGAAATTATATATTACGAAGGATTATCTTGGCACAACAAACCCCTACTGAATTCACTTCATGGGAAGAACAAAGTTTTAGAGGCATTTTCTCAGTTCTTTTTAACAGGGTATATAAAGGGTGAACTTTATGGAGGCGAAAATGAAAGGGTAATAAGTGCATCAGAGTATGCACACGACATTCTTAGAGACTATATTAAAAATTTCAAACTTAATAATAAAACTTTTGACCCAATAAAGGATCAGAAACGGTTAGAATATGAAACAAGACAGATAATTAAAATACTTCAAGTTGATTCATTAATGTCAGTCCCACCCATCCCGATTGTTATGCCAAAGAGCAAGGTGGGGCTTTCTATGAAGCAGGAGGAAGTTTTATCACAAATTGAAAAGCTTGTGAGGATAAAAACTAAAGAGATAGAAATAGAGAGATTAAAAAAAGAAATTGTCCAAGGCGATGATATCAATGAAGAGTTTAGAATAATAGTAAATGAGAGCAAAAAAAATGATAATAAAGGTTTTGAATCCACTGAAAACCTTTCCATTGCAATTCCAGACAACTTGGGGGTTGACGAAACTTCCATTTACGATTTTGATTTAATTAATAAGGTGAAAACGGCCCTCAAGGAATGGAGAAGCGGATGGAAAGAAAAATATGATTTTAGCGGAGACGAAATAGAAATTGAAAATTACATTGAAAAGCAGCCAAAAATTTTTATCAGTGATAAGAAAATTGCAATAAATGTAAAGATATCAGTGCTTTTGGATCTTTCAAGCAGTATCGAGGATAATGAAATAGAGTACAAAAAAGCCACAGTAGCATTGTGTGAGGGATTAGAATATCTAGGAATAAAGTTTTCCATATATGCTTTTAATACTGAATCTAGAATGGTTAAATGTTGGGTAATTAAACCCCCAACGGCAAGATGGGGATCCATATATGCAAGAAGACTAATGCAAGTAAAACCAATAGGAGGAACACCTTTGGCAGAAATCTACAAGATACTTCAGCCAAGCATTAGTGCCTTCAAACCAGATATTTTCGTAACACTTACAGACGGCGAACCCTCAGATATGGATGCGGTACGTTCGATAGTTTTGTCATATAAAAGAAGCGGTGTAGAAATGATTGCCATCGGTTTGGGCTCGGATTTAGGAGATGCGATAGGAATTGGATATAATTTAAAATACCTTAACTATCAAAGAATTCTAACTTTATCAAAAAAGAGATTGCAGGATTTACCAAAAAAAGTATTAGGACTTTTAACTACAGAATGATGTAATCCTATGGTAATGCAACAAAATAATAATAAATAAATTAGAATGCAAGACCAGGGTTATCTTTTTCTAGTTTTTTCCAATCCGACAAGAATGAATCTAGACCCTTATCTGTCAATGGATGGCGTATCATCTTGTCCAAGATGTCTGGCGGAAGTGTAACGACGTCTGCCCCCATTTTTGCCGCTTCGATCACATGTAATGGATGACGAACGCTAGCCACCAATAGCTGGGTGGAGATATCATAGCTAGCAAATATTTGAACAATTTCACTTACCAGATTCAGACCCTCGGATCCAATGTCATCTAACCGACCAATAAACGGACTTACATAGGTAGCTCCGGCTTTTGCAGCTAATAACGCTTGATTTGCAGAAAAAATTAACGTCACATTAGTTTTTATGCCCTTTTTGGTTAGTGCATGTACAACTTTTAGACCATCCATGGTCATAGGAATCTTTACGACTACATTTTCCCCATACTTTGCTAATTTCAACGACTCTTCCATCATCTTATCAAAGTCAATAGCAACTACCTCAAGACTAATTGGCCCCTTAATAATTTCTACGATTTTCTTCATGGTCTTAATTGGATTGCCTTTTTCTTTTGAAAGCAAAGTTGGGTTAGTAGTGATACCATCTACTACTCCTAATTCATTGTATTTTTCTATAGATTCAACATTGGCAGTGTCAAGGAAGATTTTCATTTTTTTTCACTCTTTTTTAGGGCAACCACATTTTTTACTATTTCCCCGGGAGATAAGCCATATTTATCTAAGAGTGAATCGATTTCTTCATCTCTTGCAGATTCACCATATCTATCTCTAATGCCTATTTTTCTTACAAAAGTAGGGCATATTTCAGAGGTCACTTCTGAAATTGCAGACCCCAGTCCCCCTACTATATTATGTTCTTCTATGGAAGCCAATGAGCCCGTTTCCTTCGTACATTTATAAATCAATTCAGAGTCTATCGGTTTGATAGAGTACATATCTACAACCCTACAAGAAATATTATGATCCTTTTTCAAGATATCGCTTGCCTTCAGTGTTGCTGAGACCATAGTTCCACAGGAAAATAAACTGATGTCGTTACCATCTTTTATTATCGTTCCCTTTCCAATTTCAAAATTGGATTCCTCAGAATAGATTTCCTCAGTTGAAGGCCTAGCTAACCTTACATAGAATGGACCAGGCATATTCACTATTTTTTCCAACAGTTTTTTGACTGAAATCGCATCGGCAGGTACCAAGACCCGCATATTTGGTAGAGATCTCATAATAGAGATATCCTCGATTTGTTGGTGAGATGCTCCATCAGGTCCCACAGATAAACCTGCATGGGATACTACAATTTTCACGTCCAGGTTGGGATAGCAAATGGCATTTCTAATCTGATCTAAACACCTGCCTGGAATAAAAGCAGCATAAGTACTCGCAAAAGATACTTTACCGGCGATGGCAAGCCCAGCTGCGATTGAAACTAAATTAGCTTCGGCTATCCCAACATTGAAGAGTCTATCAGGATATTTTTCACCGAATTTTTTAGTTTTGAGTGAATCAGTAGTATCACCCCCTACGCATACCATGTCAGGATACTTTTTACCTAAATTTACAAGGCTATCTCCGTATGCGGATCGCATATCAGAAAATTTAGTATCACTAGTAGTCAAATGGGTCAATTCATATTTCACCATTATACATTATATCTTTTTTTTCAATATCAAACATTTTTGCACCCTCGTCATTAGTGTTCATTTATCTCGATAAATTAAATTGTTCTATTATGTTCCTACGACCCTTAATCCAATCTTCTTCGAGATTTAGGGCCTGAGATTGATCGAGCAAACTCCTTTCTAGATAAGAATCGAGTAAAAACCTAGTTTCCCTAATTCTCTTGTCAACATCGCTATGACCAAATATTGCATTCCCCATTACAAATATTCTACAACCAGCATCAAAACACTCAGTTATCGTCGACAGATCTATTCCACCATCAGCTTCAAAATAGCCCTTGAATCCCCGCTCCCTTAGTAGAGGGATAACCTTTTTCATTTTAGGCAAAACTTTCGGAATGAATTTTTGACCAGCAAAACCAGGATTTACAGACATTATTATAATTACATCAAGATTATCAAGATAGGAGAAAATCCATTCTGGCAATTCAGTGTTGGGGTTTACAGCTAGTCCAGGGCTAACACCACTTGATATCAGTTTAGAATTGATCCTCTCAAATTCTTGTTCGTTACTACAAGCCTCTGCATGAACAGTTATAACATCACATCCGGCATCTATATAACAGTCCAAGACAAAGTCAGGCTTTTGGATCATCAAATGAGCATCAAAGGGCAATCTCGTCCCATCACGTAATTTCTTGATAGTATCAAAGAAGAAGGTCGAGTTTGGAACAAATTTTCCATCCATCACATCTAAATGTATCATATCTGCACCGTATCGCTCGGCTGTTGCTATTTTTTGTTTCAAACTTTCCTCACCGATTCCATCCGCTCCTGCTATAATAGAAGGAGAAATCATATACTCGCCTTCCAGTTCCTTTACTAACAACGGTAAGTGTTTTTTTGAAGGGGCTTTCCCATGCCACTGAGGATTGTTAGCCATATGTTTTATCCCGTTCCCCTTCACAGTATTTGCTATTATTATTTTGGGCTTATCGACAGGCCTTTTTAAAAGTTCTGGAATCAGCTGTTCAATCTTATGACCATTAATTTCAACCACTTCCCAGTTAAAAGAAAGCCATTTTTCTTTGACAGGGTCGATTGGCATAATTTCCTCAGTAAATCCATCTTGCTGAATTTTATTTCTATCCAATATCGCAATAAGGTTATTAAGTTTGAATTTTGCAGCAGCCATTGATGCTTCCCAAATCTGACCTTCATTGGTCTCGCCATCACCCAAGAGACAGTACACCATATTGTGTCGCTCATCAAGCTTATTAGCTAGGCATATTCCAATTGATACAGAAAGACCGATACCTTCAGACCCACCAGAGTATTCAATTCCCGGCACGCTGTGGTGCTTTTGCATTTCGCTATATCTTACAGGATGGCCTTGTAAACGTGAATTCAATTTTCGTAAAGTCTTGATTTCTTCCTTTGGGAAAGATCCAACAAGGGACAAAGTAGCATAATATCCCGGGGCTGAATGAGCCTTTGAATTGATGAAATAGTCTCGATCAGGATTAGAGGGATGCTTAATATCATTATTCATTATCTGAAAATATAGGCAGCCCATAATCTCTGCAGCTGAAAATGATGCACCAGGATGTCCAGATCCTGCTTCTGCGATACCAGTCAAGGCTATAGTACGTAATTCTTTAAGTTTTTCCTTTAATTTCAAATACCTATTTATGTTGTACATATCATCATCAAACTCTTCATTTTTGTCATGCCCACCACTCCATTTCAAACATCTCTTTATAATAGTTTTCAGTTGTCAAATAGATAAAAAGGTAACTTCATTTAGAAAACGATTTTACATTTTTGTTCCAATATCAGACAAAATCGCCTCCATATCTCTTTGTAATCCCTACTCCCATTTTGGCATCTCTACGTTCCTTGATGGTGTTTTTAGAGAAGGCGATTAAGGCTGGTACTGCGTTGACATCATATTTATCCCACAATGGGTTTTCATCCTCGTTCAGTTTTACACCAACAATAAGGATTTTATTATCTCTCAAGTTTTTAACCGAATTTTCAAATATAGGTAAGAAACTTTTACAATAAAAGCACCAATCAGCATAAAACAAAATTAAGGAATTTGGACCACTTGTAGTAGAGTCAAGTTAATCCTAATTGAAGTCTTGCATACTCTAATTATGTAGATTTACGGTAAAAATATTTGCAAAAATGACCTGGGCCAGTTATTGTTCTAATTGTTGTTGGTTGTTTGGTTGATTCATAGTAGCTAATTATGCTTTGTTGCCTAATTATGGATATCGTCATCCAATAGTACTTTTTATGCCATACTATACCGAATCCGTTAATCGTTAAAAATTATCTTTGACTAAAAATGTCACAAAATGAAAGGAAATTTAAATTAGGCAACAAAGCAGCTAATTATTTTTTGATATAGACCAAAAATTCCGAATCAAAAAATCACATTCATCTACTAAAAAAAAGAGAAATGTCTACGCCATTATTGTAAATATGTGTCATTTTCATTTTATGCTAATTGATTAAAGTAAAAAGGTAGGAAATTGCCAGGGCATAGATATCTTAAAAAAGTAACTTCTTATCCAAAACCTTTTGTTTTTTTTCTTGTTAGTTATCTTATTGGTTTACCGAAATCATCGTTATCTAGTGCGCCTTTGAATACCTTATCATAGCATGCTTCTGCATTATCGACCGAGAAAGATCCATTGTGGTTTGCAGCTCTTGTGACACAATTAAAATACCTAGTTAAAGCGTTAGCTGGTTCAACGACCATTAATTGTGCCAATATCAATACCGAGAAAACAATGCACGATACTTTTAAAGCAGTTTTTAAATTTTGATTTATGATCATTGCAGATTATTCGCCTCCGAATTCGATATCTTCATCATTATCATCATCATGTGGAGTACTTCCCAAAAGAATTTCATTATAGCAACTTTTTACTTCATGTTTGGTTGGTTCCTTTTCAAAGTATGAATCTTCCTCAACCCCCTTGCTTGAATCGATTTTTTCATCAATGCAGTCATAAAACTGTGGTAATCCGCCATCTAAGGTTTGGTTTCCACTGTTAATTTGTATCAAATCTACAGCCTGAGAGTACGCCTTCTCTGTATGCAGAGGGGTTCCTGCGATACTTGAAATGGTAATCATAAGGGCTGAAAATACTAACGAATTTATCCAGAGATATTGCATCCTACAAAAAGTTCGAAATAAATTATTTAACCCATTCTACAAAATACTCCAAGTGAATTCTCAAGAACAAAGTTCGTTCAGTATTTCAAATGCCAATCAAACCTTAACTAGTAGCCTCTAAAATACTAGTGATCTTATTTATTTTATGATAGGTTTACCCGAATATCAAAACAAACCATGTATTTTCAGTTTTTTCAAGTTACAATGTAAGTAAACCGAAGAAATACGGTCACAGTTTGAGAATTGGAAATATGTGGCTACGGGAATACAAAGCAATTGTTTTCATCAGAATAAAGAATTTTTAAAAAGATCGTAGACCTCTTAGACGAAAACTTTTTGCTAATTAGCAAATCCTTCAATACTAAATTTCGACCGATCAATGCAGGTCTTGTACTTTGTTATTATTCATGAATTGGTTTGGGTAGAATTATCAAGTCATCCCCCGAGGTCTCTGGGCTGATTGAATATTTTAAAATCAAATAGATATTTAGAATTCATATTACAACGCATTGAATCAAATTTTCAATCTAATCTTCTAGAGATATAAAACGCATGAAGTATAGAATATAAATATAATCAGGACTATAGTCTCATATTGATTTTTTTGTCCAAAAAGAAATATTTCTGGTTGATTGTGATAGTTTCTGCGAGTTTAGCAATTATTCATTCCCCACAAGCATTTGGTCAAAATCAAAGCTTAGAACAACATCAAGGTTTGTTTGGCAATGGGAATAATTCATTGTTAAACGATATATTCAATAAAGTAAAAGATTCTGTGGTTCAAATAAGTACTGAATATCAACCTGCAGATCCTTCAACTAGGTCCTACGATTCGACAGGTAATAGTCCATACTCAATGAAGTTTGGTTCTGGATTTGTTTACGACAAATCAGGCATCATAATAACGAATTACCACGTTGTCAGCTCGGCAACTAACATAATAGCTACTTTCAATAATGGTAACAGCTATACTGCTAAAGTGGTTGGTGTAGATCCCTATGGAGACATATCTATACTGAAACTGGACAATCCGGTGGACGAAAAATTGATTCCAGTAACGTTATCAAACTCTTCCTCCCTAAAAGTTGGCGATCCGGTTTTGGCTATTGGTAACCCATATGGGCTTGATAATACTCTAACATTTGGTATTGTTAGTCAAATCGGTAGATTATTGCCAAACTCAGACTTAGGTTACTCGATTCCCAATGTAATTCAGACAGATGCTGCTATTAATCCAGGCAATTCAGGAGGGCCCCTGATAGACCTTGATGGTAAAGTCGTAGGCATGAACACTGCGATATTTTCAAATACAGGAGCTTACACAGGAGTTGGATTTGCAATTCCTTCCAACGATATCACTAGAATAATACTTCCTTTAATAAAAACAGGTACATACCAGCATCCTTGGTTAGGTATATCAGGTTCAAAGTTATCACCCACTTTAGCTGAAATGTTCGGATTACCTCTTAATTACAAAGGTGTATTAATTGAAGATGTTGTGCAAAATGGACCTGCGGACAAAGCAGGTTTGAAAGGAATGTTGATTCAAGGAAACAGATTTGGTGAACAACAAATACTAGATAAAGATATTATAATTGCAATAGACAGCAATCCTGTTTCAAGAATTGATGATATAATTTCCTATTTAGACATTAACAAGAACGTAGGAGAAAAAGTAAATTTGACCCTTAACCGTAACTGGCAAACAATAAACCTTGTTGCGACTTTGGAGGCCAGACCGAATTTGCCTTTGCAACAAATTCAATCACAGTCGGGACCCAATTATGACAACCCCCAGCCATATACCCCGTTCCCAAATTTCAAACTACCACCGTTTCCAGAATTTAAGCTCCCAGATTTACCTAATTTTAACATCCCTGGCTTATGATTTAACAGGTAAATAACTACTTTTACTCCGAGCTTTTAGACAAATTATCTTGTTTGGTAACGACCTGATCAAAAATTATATAATTCAAGGATGGATTTTCTTTACGTGATGTACAGGAATCAAATGAAAGGGTATTTAGATTTAGATTTATAAACCTTCATTTCTTTCATTTACAATGAATATATGTCTGCACATAAAATAGCTTCAACTCCTCTTGTCAAAATAGACAATGTGAGTTACAGAAATGGCTCAGAAGTTATTTTAGATAATATATCCTTTGAAATAGACAGTGGAGATTTCTTAGGTATTATTGGCCCAAATGGCGCAGGTAAAACTACTCTTTTTAAATGTCTGTTAGGGTTGAACAAAGAGTATACTGGCAATATAAGATTATTTGATAAAGACATTAGAAATCATGCAAAAGAGATTTATAAAAAGATAGGATATATCCCCCAGTCAAATAGTTTTGATCCCAGGTTTCCTGCTACAGTAAAGGAAATAATACAATTAGGTTCCGTCGTGGGGAAAGCTTTTGATGAAAAAAAAGTTAAAGATTTGATGGAATTGACAGGTATAACGGAATATCTTAATAAAAGAATAGGCGATCTGTCAGGAGGACAACAACAAAGGGTCATGATAACTAAAGCACTTATCCATGATCCAGAATTGCTGATTTTGGACGAACCGGATACAGCTATAGATGCAGCCGTATTGAAATTATTCTACAAACTTTTGACAAAACTGAACAAGGAAAGAAAAATTACAATTATTTGGTCTTCACATGATCTAGATGCGGTGAGTTTGCTTTCAAATAAAGTGGCTTGTCTTTATCGGAAACTTTTTTTTCATGGAATTTCAGAAGACTTTTTTAACAATGAAAGTAATCTCAAGACATTTGCAGAATCATCGATGCACATCCACATAAAAAGCCATTCGCATTGATCATTTTATTCTTAGCATTACTTTTTTTTGGAATGACATTTCGAGGAGAAGAGACAAGACATAGCATGTCTGCATAATGGCTTATTTTAGTAAGTAGTTTTTTGCACTATATTTACTTTATCCGAAAGAAACATGGAATTTACTCAAATTGTAACGCATGGTAATGAAATAAGTACGTAGTCAATTTTTGCGAGCAGGAATTATAGATATTGCATTGAAGTACCGTCAATAATAATCAAGAAATTCTATGTATCGATATTTTAAGATTATTTGAAACAATCTAATAGTCAATAATCAGAATTTTTAGTAACTAATAGAAGAATTATCTAGTCTTTTTAAACGATGCTCATAAAACGGAATTTGGTCGTCAGGCTGAAGATTATAACCCCGCTGGCTAATTCTGTCTAAGAACCAAGATAAAAGACATAATAACAAATTTACATTTATGATATAAGGATTTACAATAGAATTGAAAGAGAATGAAGCCTATGAGAATAAACCAAGCAAGACGAGAAGCATCACCTTTAGACTCGAAAGCTCAGTTATAGAAGAATTACAATTTGAAGCTGATTACAGAGAAACATCTTTGAATGTACTTATTAATCAAATTCTACGGAGATACTCCAACTGGGAAAGATACGAGAATAAAATTGGAATGATCCCAATACCCAAGATAATACTGTCTAGCGTGATGGACCAAGTAATCAGAACAGGTTCTGAAAATGGAATTGAAGATATTTCAAAATTTCAGGAATCTTTAGTAAAAGAACTTTCACAAATAGCCTTCAACTTTTTAAAGGATTCTGTGCTCCTCATAAAGAAAAATTATAGTCTATTTTCAGTCTTAGAGGTACTCGAACAGTATATGAAGGTAATAGGAATAAATTCTGATCACAGAATCGAAGAAGATGGAAAACACGTTTACGTTATACAGCATAAATTAGGAGAAATATGGTCTCTGTTCATCAAGGAATTCCTTATTCTTATATTTGAAAATTTGGGGAATGTTAAGGTGGATATATCAAGTACACCTAACACAACCGTGGCCAAGGTATTCCTTAATTCCTGATACTTTATGAATAGAAATAAGGATATTTAGTACCTACCTTATCAATACAAAGTTATCCCATCAGTAAAAATTTCTATTGGCCATTTGTAAACTCGTGCTGCTACCATATCCCCCCCCGACACACACACATAACAAATCTTTAGAAATAACAATTCAAACCCATATGGTAGGAGGTCAATTGAGATTATCCTTTCATGACCCTTGCAAATCTTTTATCAACGAAGGAGTAAAAATTATTGGGATAGGTTAGATAATTGTTAGTTATGACATTTTGATTTTTATAGGATAAGATTTTAAAAAAAATCATTGGTTTGGAGGGCGTACTACCTTATCAAGAAAGACAACTATCTGAAAATTTCTACATTATTAATTTGTATATTTTCAGTTTTTGCAATAATATTAAACGTTGAAGGGAGCAATTGTATTATTCAAATCAATTCTTCACCCCTATTTAGCAATAGTTCTAACGAAGATGAAAAGGTGGGTAATAATAGTAATTTCGTGAATCAAGGAGCAGAGGTGCAACAACAACAACAACAACAACAGGGAGAGCAGCAGCAGCAGCAGCAGCAGCAGCAGCAGGATGCAAATACGCAGTCTCAAGAAGCGTTGATACAGCAGTCTTATGAACTCAGAAAATATTGTTTTTTGGTGACAAATCTGTACGTATACTCCCTATTTGGCATCATAATAGGTTTCATAATACTTGTACTTTGGTATCTGAGATACAAAAAAATTTGGTCTGTAAAGAAAAACGACCCCATTAATTAACCTATGTGAAATTTAAGAAATCCATCTATTTGCATAGATTTTTAAATAAATGGGAACTAATTTCACACAAAGATTGTCTCGCGCAGATTCTATTCTAAAATTGGTTAAAACCGCATATGCTACATCGCCCACGTTTAAGCAGGCCACTTTTTTTGGAGTGCCACATAACTACAAGGATATAAAGACACTAAGAGACCTTTTAGAAATCAATTACAAGTATCAACCAGTAAAGAATCAACTAAGACAAAACCTCATTGCTAAAATCAAGAATAATGAAAATCCATTCGTAGGGATTATCGGATTTGAGAATACAGTTATCCCAGCCATAAAGAGAGCACTCTTGGCGGGACATGACATTTTGCTTGTAGGTCACATTGGTCAAGGAAAAACCAAACTTGCTGAATTAATTTCAGAGAATCTTTTGTCACCCATCCCCATAGTGGAAGGAACTTTAACAAATGATATTCCAACCGAAATGCCTTATACCCATCTTGTCGATTTGTTAAACGGAAATGCAGTTGACAAGATACTTCCAGAATTTTATGTTTCAAAGGACTGTGAGGAAATTATCAAGAATAATGGTTTAGACACCAAAATAAAATGGCTAGACGGAAAACAAAGGTACAGATACATACTGGCAACCCCAGACATCTCCGTTAAAGACCTAGTGGGCCAGATTGATGTTGTTAAAATCATAAAAAAAGGTATTGAAGTTTTTGATATAGATTCATATTCTCCGGGATATTTACTTCAGGCCAGATATGGGATTTTATGTCTTGACGAGTTACCAGTTCTAGATCCCCGAAAACAAGTAACGTTGCTTAGCGTGCTACAAGAAGGAAGATTTACCACTGGTGCTTACCCAGTATTTTTCAAGCCGGATGTAAAAATCATTGCAACGGCAAATCCCATAGATTATACTCATTCTGGAAAGATAATAGAACCATTAGCAGATCGTTTAAAGAGCCATATTGAGACACATTATCCCAATTCGATTGATGATGAAACCTTAATTTTGGTACAGGAAATGGACATGCTAAATAGAGATCAAACTTTTTTGCCAATCTTCATGCTAAAAACAATAACCAGAATTTTCCAAAAGATTAGAAGCCATCCTGATATCAATAGCGACAGAGGAGTGAGTGTACGGTCAACCATTCATTCCCTTGAAGCAGTCATCGGTGAAGTAGAGAGGGCTAGGTCTCTGGTAAATAAGGTCAAAACAATACCAAGATTCTCAGATCTGCAATGTATATTCCAATCTTCAAAGTTTGAACTAGATGAAATAGAAGATACGACAGAAAATAAGACGCTATTTCTAAATAATGTAATCAATGAAGTCATTCAAGAGACATGCTTACATTTTTTTAATGAATTTTTCAAGCCCCAAGAACTAGTATCCATTAAAAACGAGTTTAGAAACAAGTCATTCATCGTGGTTCAAAATCAATATCAACACTCATCAGCCCAATCGGTATATGATGCAAAAGGAACGAATTTGGAAAAAGAAAGAACGACCACTTCGTACTTATATACAGATCAGTTGAGACACCTTCCAGTGATATTTAAGACATTAAGAGGTGTAATCGCTAAAATAAGGCAAGAACAAGATCACTTTGTTCAAAAGGCCCGTCAAAACGAGATTAACAAGAACCTTCAATATATTCAGTTTGAAGGTGTATGGAACGATAGGGAAAACAATAACGAAGAACTTTTAGCAGCATCATCCGAATTGCTCTTTGAATATTTAAGGTTTAGTTCCCCACCAATTCTGGATAAAAGGGAAGACAGGTTCGAAATTAGAGAATAAACAAATTGAAAGGATCAGAAGACAGGCACAATAGTAACAGAATTCGTACTGATAATAGCAGTAGCAATACTAAGGTTAACGTCCGAAATAATATAGACAAAGATCAATTGGGCCAAAAAAATGCAGTCGTGCATGAGAAAAGAATTATCTATTTTTCAAAGCCCCTTGTGAATTATGATGACGTGGATGGAGAGGATAGTACCAGAACTGAAAAAAATTTGGGAAATCACCAGAGTCATAATTCCCAACAAGAACAACAGCAATCGTCTTTTGACCCGGAAAAAATTCGAGCAAGAAACAACCTGTTAAGGCAGTTTTTTCCAGATATATTAAAAGCGATAGGCAACAAAGCCATTAAAGATAATCCTCCCACTCTTCGAGAACTGGAATCATACCTTCAAGATTATTTTAATGAACTACAAAAGAGAAAGATTGCTGACGAAAAAGCAAATGTTCAAGACTATTCATCTAGATCCAATAACCCCACTTCAACAAGTCAAGAATACGATAGCAAGGAACGGGATAAAGCACATTATTTAAAAGGGCTGGATGAATCATCTGGTTCAGTCACCACGGTTAGTCAGAAAAACTATAGATTAAATATTAATTTCAATGAGCATACATTTTCAGATAACAATCTTCCAATTGTTACTGAATTGATTAAGAAAGGTTACCTAGTTGATTCAGATAAATGGTTAAACAAAAAAGGGTTTCTAAAAATAGGTCAACAGATACTTACGGAGATCATAAAGTCTTTAAAGACAGACAAAATAGGGATGCATGAAACAAAGTTTGCAGGGTATGGAAGCATGGTCCAGGAAACTTCCAAAAAGTATGAATACGGAAATGAGATTTCCAACATCAATATAAACTCGACAATAAGGAATTTTGTAGAAAGATACTACGAGGATCATCGCCAGAGTAATGATAACCTTCATAACAGAATTGAGTTTCCACTGGACATATCATATGAAGATATAGAAATTTATGATACTCTGGAAGAAATTCAAGTAGCTACTGTTTATTGTATAGACTTGAGCTCGACAATGAAATATTCATCGATGTACAATGATCTTAGTAGGATAGAAGCTTCAAAGCGTGCATTGTGGAGTTTGTTTATATTAAACAAGAAATTTTTCCCTCTAGATTCTATTCATACGATTGGTTTCGGATCCATAGCGTCTCGAATTGATCCGATGGATATTCCTTTTTTAAGAACATTTGAACCTAATGCAGATTTCCTACACTATACCAACTATCAAGCAGCATATAGATATGCAAAAAGGATTTTGAAGAAAGATGGCGCTAAAAACAAAAGGATTGTAATGATAACAGACGGTCATCCCAGTGCATGTTTTATAGATAGCAAGAACGAGAAGGATAAGATAATGAAACAAAGACCATATTCGCATTTTTATATTCCTGATAAGGATCGAATAGGCTCTCAGAATTCAGAGAATAATAGAATAAAATTTGATATTCACGATAAACAAACCGTCTATCTGTGCTATAGGTATAGGCAGATTGACCAGTATATCGGAGAACAGACAATTAAAGAAGCAAAGAAACTAAAAAAAGATGGCATAAATCTTGATACAATAATGGTTAGCGAGGAGGATACCCTACTAGACTTTGTAAACGAATTGGCTAAATCAGTTGACGGTAAATCAATATATATTAATCCTAAAGAAATTGACAGAGTTCTTATTAATGACTATTTATCAAACAAAAAGAAAATGATAAAAAAATAGAGAGGATTGCTAACTTTGTTCTCTACTATTAAAGTAGTATAGGAAAATTGAGACCTAATCTACCAGATGATATATTTTGTTACTTACTTTTTGTTAACTACCGCCACCCTGCAGGAGTTCTAACATTCTTAATATATCGACTGTTTCGTTATATTGTAAATCAGGCACCATAAAGGAGCCCGAAGAGTCATTTCCAAATGAACCGTTGTTAAAGAAACCAAGACCAGTGTCATTTCCTTCACCGATACTACTACTACTTCTACCAAATAAGGCTTCAAAAGGGTTGAAAATTGTGGTATCGTTAGATGCAGTACCATTGTTACTTTCGTTTAAAAACATCTGGTTTAAAAAGGAGGTACCAGATTCATTGGATGGAAAAAAAGACGAAAATGGCAAGTCGCTAAATGAGGAGAGGGAGGATGGTGACTCTAGGGAAGAGATTGGCGAATTTGAATGAGAAGGGGAAGAAAGCATCGCGAATGGACCCAACAACTCCTTAAATTCTGAGAGGTTAAAGTCACTATTTGAATTCTTAGAGAAATTAAGCATCTTGGCAAGGTCGGAAATTGAACTCTCATTATTTAGTAGAGAATTACCCATGTTAAAAGATGGATGAGAAAAGGATCCTCCACTACAGAGATCTGATAGAATTTGGATTCCACAGATGGTTTGTAAATTAATAGGAGGGATGGATTTCATTATGGAAGATAAGTTTAGGATATTTCCAGAAGAGGAATTCAAGAAATTATCTAGTATATTTTTAGGCGAATTATTTAGCTCTGACTTATTAAACAACCCTGAAGAATTATCAGTAAAATTGCTTAAATTCAAAGAAGACAAAATCCCCTGCAGTACAGGTACTTTTTCTTTGAGCATTGCTAGTCCTGTTGAATTGGTCAGTAGTTTTAGAGAGTCTGACAAATTGTCTGAATCAATCTTAAAAGAATAAATCATTTTGTTAGTTATTGGGAGAGAATTCTCATAGTCAGAAGTATTTACCTCGTAGCTTAATGAATATAGTTTATTGTCAACTATCATCCCGTATTCAACTGTATCAATTGTTTCATTACCAGAATAACTTCTTGTTACCAATTTATAAGCTGGATGACCTGCTAATAACGAATCAGTTGAAGCTTCGACTATAGTGATATCCTGATCTTCTTCTTGAACAGCATTTGCACGATCTTCCAAATAGGAACTTACATTATCAGGAGAATAGAAAATAGGAGGATAAAAGGTTTGAACGTAAACATCAAACCATGAAATAAATGTCTTTGGAGATACTCCTGAATCATCAACATAAGCTGGGAAAAAGCTTATCTGTTTTACTGTTTCATTAGAATTGCTTTCATCAATTAAGAAGATAGTAGGGTATTTTAAAGAAACGCCAACCTCACTATTTTCATAGTTATTGAAAATTATGCTATTGCTGCTGTTAGAAACTGAATTTGCCAATGTTGCTATAGATTCTTGTGCAAAAACTAAATTCGAGTTATTATTACCATTCAGCATATTTGTATTGAACATAGCGCCAAATAATGAAATCACAAATGTCAAAACAAAAAGAGATGATGAAAAAATAATCACATTTTTACTCTTGTTCATCAAAGGGTATTGAATTAACACATATAAAATATTTTTCTGTACAAACCCACAATAAGAAATCACAACTATTTAAAATATGCAGATAAATAAGAAGGAGAAGGAGAAGAAGGATGAAGACTGGAAAGGAGGAGGATGAGAGGTAAGTATGTCAGATAAGAAAAATAATTTTAATACAGACATAACTGATGAAGATGAGCTGGATGAAATAAAAAAAATTGCAGAGATGTTAAATCCGGATGAAGAAGTATTGGTGGTTGCTAGACAATCAAGATTTAAACCGGGCGGGTCTCAACTTTCACCCAATGTAGTTTATGCAACTGATAGAAGAATCATTTTGAGAGATCCAAGTATGCTTGGACTAAAACAAGACATAATTGATATTCCTTACAATGTTATTACAAACGCCAAAATAGAAAAAGGCCTGCTTTCGGCTTCGGTAATCTTTAATGCTCCAGGATTGTTTAACCCCAATATTCCTGGTAGGATGCCATGGATAAAGAGATTAGAAACAGATGAGCATGGAGAAAATGGCGTTATCGATGCTATTCCCAAGAAAAAGGCAGAAGATTTGATAGAGGTGATACGTAACGGCATTACCCAAATAAGATCCCCCGCTTACCCCTCAACTGGCGCTAATAATGTAAGCCAAATTCCCCAACACCAGGGTCAAATATCGCACGCTGATGAACTAGAGAAGATTGCTGACCTGAAGGATAGGGGTGTAATCTCAGAAGAAGAATTCAAAAGGATGAAGGATAAGATCATCGGAAAGGAGTAGAGTTATGCAACCAAATAAAACATAACTAGACAGGTATGATATAGTAATACATAAAGAACCTTATCTGTGTTTTTATCCCCCTAACAATCATACAGAGAAGAATATAACAAATTAAAAAGCCAAGGCATGACAAAAAAACAATTGCAAAATCTTTGTTTAACAAGAAATTCGTAAATTAATAGATAGGAAAGAACGTTTGGTTTTGTTGTTTTACCTTTGTACCAATGACCTTTTAAGGCACATTTGAGTATAATCTCATAAATTGCTTAAAAGAGACAAAGATTTTAAAGAAACTCTTGTACATTTTTTAAGCAACAAGAACAGTTTGTTTTTATTTTTGTCGATAGTGGTTGCAAGTGTAGCCTTATATCCCTTTGTAATTCCTCATCTTTATCACCCTTCCATGATTTATCACATTCTCATTCACATTATTAGTTTTGACGTGGCCCTTTTTCTAACTACAATTTCGTTTGTCTCCTTCAAGAAGACAAAAAGTAAAAAAATACTCTTGACAAGTCTAAGTTTTGGATTTTTGTTAGTTGTAGAATTTCTGTAGTTATTACAGTCAAGTCGCCTTTTGGGAACATTCTACATACCTTTAATAGATGTAGAATTTCAACATGTGTTGTTATTATTGATGTTAGTATTGTTTGCTGCAGGGGTATTGAGGTTGGAAAGAAAATGAATTCGAACACGATATTTAATGAGAACGAAACAGAAACAAATGGAAATAACAGAAGTACAATACTCAAAATTATCAACTCCTTTCCAGGGATTAGGTATAGAGATATTCTAAAAATTACAAATCTTAATAACGGCACCCTATCTCATCATCTATCAATTCTTGAAAAAAGATCAAAAATAAAAATTGGTCGAACAGAAAATAGTAATATTACCAGATACTCCCCAGCCTCGACACCGTCGGATGAAACTCTTATACTGAATTACCTGAAAATAAAGACCACTAAAAGTATAATTATGATGCTATATGATACCGACGACGTATCCTTTAATGAGATTGTAAAGCATATTAATAAAGCACCGTCTACTACTTCATGGAATCTTAAAAGATTAGTTGATTCAAACATAGTTGGAAGAAAGAGAGGGAAAGAGGTTTCATTATTTTATCTTCTTCATAAAGGATTGGTTAAGAAACTTGGCCAAAATAACAATACTTTACTTGATAGAAGCATTGATAACTACATATCAATTATAGACGAGTTATAAGAAACATTATTATGATTTAGAGCTGAAACCGGATTAAAACTTCTTCAGGAAAGATACGATACAAAATACTAATTCACAAATTATTAACTACAACTTGTGGACATTATAAGAAAAAAGACAACAGTAATATCTTTACTATACTTTGCTTTACACTTAATCCAATATGAACCACTTAGCCGATGGCCCAGACAAGGTCCGTGAAATTAAAGACAAATTAGAGTATCTTTTTGAAATGCAACAGTCCTTGATAACTCAAGATTATAACAGTACAAAAATTAAAAGTTCTGAAAAGATTCCTCTAGATAATAACCCTGAAAATAAAATGAAGAAATTGTACGAAATGAAAGAACCATTTTCAGGTTACAGAATATTTATGATTTCGACTGCCTTAGTGCACGAAGCCATAGAACTTCAGAGGGAAACAAATTGGAAATGGTGGAAGAAAGATAAAACCGTAGATAATGAAAAACTTCAAGAGGAAATTATAGACTTGTGGCATTTTTTAATACAATTGTCGATTGAGGCCGGCTTTGAACCACAAACATTGATATCAAAATACATGGAAAAAAACAAAGAGAATACTGGAAGACAGCTAAGAGGTTACTAAGAACAATAATTACCCCACCACAACTCGAATCAAGAATGTCAATCTTTTTTAGAGATCATAATGGATCATCCTAAAATTTCTATTTCTTCGTATTTACCCTTTACTGCCAACATGCAGAGATCTTCCTCAAATATTAATAGCCAATCGCTTGTTCCTATAACAGGTAATTTCCTTACCAAAGTTTTCCCATCCTTTAGTGTGGTTCGGACATAAACATGAGATGGCAGCTCTGCCTCCTTGTTTTTGCCTCTGATAAGATCGCTTTGCAGTTTGATACCTCTAGTTCCTGGTTGGATGTTTAGTTTTCTAATATTTCCATCCCTGTCTTCTATTTTTGATGTTACATAACCCTGGCCGATATCAAAATCCAAACTAAATGATAGTTTGATAACGCACGAGTTACTTTGTGGGATTTCATTATGCAGGTATTCAGATTCTTCATCAAAATAAAGGGCTTCGTTCAATGATTTACTATCAAGATCTATTATTAAATAAAACTTTTCATAATTTTACAGGATTTGAAGATTTCTTTATTTATAATAGCCAGTTGCTAGAAAATATTCTTTTACTGCTTTAATCCTCAATTCTACTTGGATATTAATTTATTTATTCCTTCTCTATCGCAACAGCTTTTACCAATCTTAATATGACATGAGATACAAGTATATATCGTATAGAGGGCATGCAATATTCCAATATACCTGACAAAGATATCGTTATAAAGAATGTGACTTTTCAAGATATTTCCAAAATAATTGAATTGCAAAAGGAATCTTTTCCATCCATGTTAGAAGAAGGCAGTGTTTGGGGAATGAGGCATCTTCAAAGTCACGTGGAAATATTTCCAGAAGGCCAATTTTGTGTTGAATCTGAGAACAAAATTATAGGGTCGTCAAGTAGTTTGATAATAAAGTTACCATCTGAATACGAAGTTCATACATTTAGTCAGGTGACAGGCAATAGTCTATTTACCACCCATGACCCAAGTGGCGATTCATTGTATGGTGCGGACATTTCTATTCATCCAGATTTTCGTCGATTAGGGATTGCAACTTTGCTATACAAAGCAAGAAAGGATTTGGTCATAAAATACAATTTAAGGCGAATCATAGCAGGCGGTAGGTTGATCAACTACTGCAATTATGCCGAGAAATTTTCGCCAGATGAATATGTTCAACATGTTATAAATAGACAAATTTCCGATCAGGTGTTGACCTTTCAATTGAAAAATGATTTTAAATTCATAAAAATACTTTCAAATTATATCAAGGATTCAAGATCTCTAAACTATGCAACATTTATTGAATGGATAAATCCTTATTATAAAAAGTGACTCAAACCATCATAGATTGCCATGTGCACATAAATGGCTACGAGAGTTTAAAAAATTTACCACTCAAAGAAAGAATAGAATCACTTTCAAACACAATGCAGTCAAACAACGTAGACCAGGCTATAATTATTTCATCGTATAGAATCAATGAAGAAAGACCCTCCACTGGAGAAATATTATCTTTCGTTGAAAAACATGAAAAAATAAAGGTAGTTGCAGGATACTCAATTAGCAATCATGATGAAAGCAGTATTAAAGAATATGAAGGATATCTTAAAAATGGTAAAATAAAAGGTTTGAAAATTTATCCCGGATACGAACATTACTACCCGTATGATCCAAAATATCAGAAAATAATTGACTTATGTATAGAGTATGATGTCCCTTTAATGATTCATACCGGAGACACGTATACACCCAAAGGCAAAGTGAGATTTGCTCATCCGATAAATGTTGATGATGTTGCAGTTGATAACCCGGAACTAAAGATCATAATTTGTCACTTGGGAAATCCGTGGTTTTTGGATTGTCAGGAGATAATTTATAAAAACAAAAATGTTTATGCGGATATATCTGGTTTGGTTTTGGGAGACTTTACGGAATTCTATGAGAAATACCTAGTAGGCAAGATTACTGATTTTCTAAACTATGCCGGAGAACCAAAATATCTGCTATATGGGACTGAT